>DATDFQ010000054.1 GCA_036522515.1 Bacteroidota bacterium | reverse complement strand
GCTCGCCCGCTATTTTCACGGGCGAATCAGCGAGCTCCCCGGGTTCGAGGTCGGCCCGTTTCCCGATCTCTCGGTCGTCACGTTCCGCTATATTCCGAAACGCGGAGATCCGAACGCCTTCAACCAGAAGCTGGTTCAGGGGGTGCAGCGCGACGGGCGCGTGTTTCTTTCTTCGACGCTCCTCAACGGCACTTTTATCCTGCGCGTCGCAATCCTCTGCTTCCGCACTCACCGCGAAACCGTCGATCTGACGATCGACATCCTCCGTGAACAGGTGAAACGCATCGAGGAGGGCGGCTAACGCCACCGGGTTGACACCTCGTTCGCAATAAAAAGCCCGCAAGCTAAAGCTTGCGGCTAGCGGTACCTCGGAGGAATTGGTAGCCGCAGCCTTCAGGCTGCGGGATTTATTCGAGCGATAATACCAAAAACAAATGGAGCGTTCAAATATCCGCTCCAAAAAAGCCCGCAAGCTAAAGCTTGCGGCTACCGGCACCGCGGAGGAGGAACCCAAAAATAAAGCGGTGACGACGTCTCCGCCGCCACCGCTTTTCCCTAGTGCAACAATCCCCCGCTACCCGGCGGGAGAAACTTTAGAAGTAGAACCGAGCGCCGAACCCGGCGTCGATACCCATGCCCGTCCCCGGGGCGAGTATCATCAACGGCGCGACTTCAAGGAACAGGTCCATCGGAGTCCTTGGCACCAGGTAGGTCATGCCGACCACTCCCCTGACGCCGAAGCCGAGGTCCTGGGTCCGGAACAGATAGCTGTTCCTTCCGTCCACGAACAGATAATCCGTTCTTCCGAATCCAAGCGCGCCGCCCACCCCGTAATGCAGAGCGAGTCTGGGCTCGTTGAACGGGTAGCTCTGCCAGAGGTAATCGACGTTGATCCGGTAGCGATCATAGGGCGAGAAACCGATCGACCCGTCGACCGCATTCCGGTCGCTGATCTGGTATTTCCAGGCGATTCCAGTCGGCTCACCGAATACAAACCCCGCGCCAAACCTGCCCCCCTGCTGCGCAAGAACCGGCGTCACCGCGGCAAACGAGAGTGCCAACAGCATGGCTCCGATTGCCAAACTGATCGTCTTCATGAGTTATCACTCCTTTCCGCCTTCCATGTTTTTTTGATCGACGCGCCCGGATGAATTCCCGCGCGGCATCACATTTTTCCGGCGGGTGGTTTGGCGCCATCGATCGATTTGATGTAAACTCAACCCGGCCCCTAGGAGGTAGGGCCGGGTTGGTATCCACCTGAGCAGCGCCAAGGGACGAGACGCTGCTCCTATCCACGCGCTGCGAGAGGGCGCAGCGCAGCCCTTACCGCTATTTCAGAAGCACCATCCTCTTCACATCCGCGAAGGTGCCCGCGGTGAGATGGTAATAGTATACCCCGCTCGGCAGGCGGGAGGCGTCGAAGGCGACCGAGTAGTTCCCGGCCGGCTGGTCTCCGCCGATCAAATCCGCGACCGTCTGGCCCAGAATATTGTGGACCGTCAACCGTACATGTCCATCCTCCGGCAGGCTGTACCTGATCTGCGTCACCGGGTTAAACGGATTCGGGTAATTCTGCTCGAGCGCGTAGCGATCCGGCGCCCCTTTCGAGGCTTCGCGCACGGCTTCAAGCCTCGGTGCGGTTGCGGCGGCTCCCGAGAGCACCCCGGTCCCTCCTGTCTGCTTCACGAAGTACGTCAGCGGGTTGGCGGTCTGCTGGTCGTCGGGATAGACGATCATCGCCTTGCCATCCAGATAGACCGTCGTCGATCCGTACTCCGCCAGGTCGCGGGTTCCTGCCGCGCAGGCCGTCCCCCTCACGCAAATCGGACCCGTGTGAAAGACCCCGGTCGCCGCATTCTCGCTGATGGTGGGGGTTTTCGAGAGCGCGTTCAGGCATTGCGCGAAGTAGACCTTCCACTTTGCGTCCCCCGTCAGATTGCTAGGGGCAGAAGTGGCCCACCACATGATGTCGACTTTCCCGGCGTCCCCTGCGTCGATCCAGGGCGAGAGCGCGGTCTTGGTTTCGATCCCGTTGCTGACCCGGACGGGCTGCGTCCATGTCTCCCCCTGATCGGAGGAACTTGCGAGACAGATACTCTTTCCCGTGGAGTAGACCACATGGAGGTTTCCCCCGCGGTCCACGGCGATGATCGGGAAGACGTTCGCATACGACTCCGTCTGCGAACCCGATTTCACCAACCGGAGGACGAACGAATTTCCCCCGTCGGTGGAGCGCGCGACATACACGTAATTCCCGGGGTGCCCTATGAAGACCGTATAGAGATTACCGTTTCGAGGGTCGATCGCAATGTTCCCCTGAAATTCCGCCTGGACGCCGAGCTCCGGTTTCGTCACCTCGGTCACCTGCGGAAAGGTCAATCCCCCGTCGGTCGACTTCATGCAGAAGATGCTGCTCGTTCCGACGAGGAGCGCTCCGGACTGCGCAAAGGTCAGGTACACCGTCTTGTCGCCGGAGGCCGCGATCCATTGCCGGTCGTCCAGCGGGACGTTCTGCGAGTTGGGATTCGCGACCCATGTGGCGCCGCCGTTCGTCGAGCTGGACATCGTGATGGTCATCGGTTGCTCGATCCCGAAGAGAGAGGCTACGTAGACCCGTCCCGTGGAGCCGATCGCAATATCCTCGTCGCCGCCCCCCACGCCCGGCGTTCTTCCCGCCGTGGCCGAGGCCGCCTGTCCGCCGTCCGGTTGTCCGAGGTAGGCAAACGTGTTTCCGCCGTCCTGCGACTTCCAGACATCCGTCCCGCCCGGCGTCCCCTGGATGGCCGCAACATAGATGTTTCCGGCGGCATCATACGCGGCGCGGGGCTCCAGGTCCTGAACGTTGAACAGGAGCCCGTCCGGTCCGCCAAGGACTTTCGGCTGGGTAAAAGTATACTTTCCGGTTTTATATCTCGCGCTTCGCGCTCCGTCGGCGGGCGGCGGTCCGACCGAGGCGCTCCCCGAGTACGATTCGTTCACCGTCGCAAAGGCGACAACCTGAACATCGTAGGTTCCCGTTGTGAGCTGCCCGAGATCGGCGTCCTCGAAGACGGTCATCCCCTGGGTCGATGAATTGACCGCGTTGCCGGCGAGGTCGTTGACGTAGAGATCGAAATCATCCACCGTATCCTTCCACGCAAGGTGCACCCGGACGGAGTTATTGGGATAGGTGGTGTAATACGAGGCCGGGATGTTCACGGTCAGCAGAAAATGATCGCATGACAACGACGTGCAGAGCACCGGATCGGCGGTGACGGCTGTGTACGGTCCGCCCTGCCACGCGACTGACGGCGTCGCGGGGGAGACCGTTCCCCCCTTCGTCGCCGGGGCGATCGCCTGCGCGGCCCGGACCGCCGCCGCTGCGTCGGCGAGCCCCGCGCCGTATTGCGGATCGGTTCCCGGAACTCCGAGATCACGCGCTGTCTGCTTCAGGATGTCGCGCACTTGCTGGTTGGTGAGAGTCGGATTCGCCGCCCACGTCAGCGCCGCGACACCGCTCACATGGGGCGTAGCCATCGAGGTGCCGCTTTCCTTGATGAAGTCGCCGACCGCGTTGATGAGCGTGACCGTGGGAGCCCCGAGCGCGGCCAGCGCCTGACCGTCGGCCAGCGAGAGGGAAACGCCCGGGATCCAGTCGCGGTTTCGCGCGTCGTCCCTGGCGGTGCCGAGCGTTCCGTTGAAGTTTCCGGCGACATTATTATAGATAATCGCGCCCACAGCGCCGGCATCCTGCGCCTTCTGCACCTTGCTCGCAAAACTGCTGTCTCCGCGCTGGATCAGCGCGATATTCCCGGCCACCTGCGCTGGAAAATCGGACGGCGCCAATCCCTTCTGGCAATTGATCGCCTGCCTCGTAATCCCGGCGGAGCCGGTCAGAGCCGAAAACTCGATGACGTTCGCATCGTACTTGGTGGTCCCCTGCATCACCTTGCTGTCCCGGCCCGTGCCGCGGGGGAACGTCGAAAGGATATCGACCCCCGGGGCGACGATTTCCAGGTCGGCTCCATAATCCGAAAAAGTGGCAAGCGTCAGTGTCTGATCGATCGCGCCGACCGCCATGGGGGCCTGATAGGCCGCGGGATACATCACCACTGGCTCGCCGTCGTTGCCCGCCGCCGTGATGATCAACAGCCCGGCATTGTACGCGTTCTGGTAGGCGAGCTCTTCGGTCGGGCTGTAGACAGGCACCCGGGCGGCCTGCCCCGTCGGAGCGGTAATCCCGAGACCCCCGCCGAGGCTCATGCTCGCGATGTTCATGTGGTTCTGGACTGCCCAGTCGACCGCAGCGAGTATATCCGCGCTTGTCCCGGTTCCGGCGTCGCTGAGCACTTTCAGCGCGTAGATATCGACTTCAGGCGCGACTCCCACGACGCCGACGGAGTTGAGCGTGGCGCCAATAATCCCTGCGCAGTGAGTCCCATGCCCGTGGCCGTCCCACGGATGGGTGTTCTTCGCGACGAAATTGTATCCCCCTTTGTAGCGGTCGACAAGGTCGTAGTGCAGCGAGTCGATGCCGGTGTCGAGAATCGCCACTTTGATCGTCCTGCCTTTCGTCGTCCCCCAGGCCCCCGGGGCCCGCACCGTGTCGATCCCCCAGGGACGGATTTCGGCCTGCGTGGCGGAAGGGACTGCCCCCTTCACCGGCACGACGGCCGGGGAGCCTTGCGCGGTGTGCGTGAAGGTGATATTCCCCAATTGCGTCCCCGCGCCCGTCGGGCTGAACTTGACGAAGAAATTCATCCGTGCCGACGGATTGAGACTCCCGGAGACCGGTGTGACGGTGAAGACGGGGTTGTTCGAGCTCACCGAAGAGATTGTGAACGGCGTCGAGCCGTTGTTGGTGACCGTCAGAGTGTCCGTCTTTGTCTGGCCGGCCTGCAACGTGCCAAAATCGAGGCTCAACGCCGACAGCCCGAACTGCGGAAGGATTGTCAGGAGCGTGAAGTTTCTCCCGCTCCCGGTGTCCGGCGCTTGGTCGATCGGCGCGAGGAGACCTGTCCCGGAGGCTCCGATGAGCTGCGTGGACGAAGCGAAGGTTCCGCTCAGAACATCGCCCGGCTGGGGATTGCCGTTCTGGTTCGGCGCGCCGGAAAAGACGCTGTTCGTCATGAGAAACGTGATGATCCCCTGCGACGTCTGTATGGCGCCGGCGTCGACCGAGCTCTGTTCGCTGTTGATACCGTTGGCGTCGACATAGCCCCACGAGAAGACCTC
This sequence comes from Bacteroidota bacterium, assembly GCA_036522515.1. Taxonomy (NCBI): domain Bacteria; kingdom Pseudomonadati; phylum Bacteroidota; species Bacteroidota bacterium. Next base: position 98,168 of record DATDFQ010000054.1, on the reverse strand, counting down.
CGGGCCCGATTCGGGCTTTCGCATCTGCACGAAATACTGATCGGCGGTGGTCCTTCCACCGTTCTGGAGATTGAACGCGACTTTCCAGGCCCCGTTGACCGGAAGCCCGTCGCCCGTCGACGGATTTACGGCGGAGAGATCGCTGACCCTGATAGAAAACCGCAGGTGGCCGTTGTCGGGTTGGTCGATCCAGGCGGAAAGAATGTCCTGCGTGGCGTTCCCCGGCGTCGATTGATCGTTCGGCGGATCGGTGATTTCAGGATCCTGCTGCGTCCCGAGCGCGTAGTAAACCTGGACCGCCTCGACGTAGCTGACGCGCAGGTCGCTCTTTATGGCATTGAGTGAGAGCGCATCCGGCACCCGTACCGCGAAGGCGGGGATGATCCCGTATTGATAGAGTATCGTTGCGCGGTTTCCGGTGACCAGGGCTCGTTCCGCGGCCCCGGGCGCCGATTTAAAAACGACAAAGTACTGACCTGTCACGTCGGCCGGCTGGCGGACGAGCGACATGCCCCCGTAGGTCACGCCATCTTTCGGCTGCCCGGCCAAACCGGCGCACGCCGACAGGAGGATTCCAAGGGCTACCTGTAGTATCGGAAATCTCATGTCCATTCTCCCCTCGATAATTGGATTGGCTGATTTCACGGCGAACTCTCACTTGAGCAACAACATCCGCTTGGTGTCGACGAACGCTCCGCTTCGAACCTCGTAGAAATAGACCCCGGTTGAGAGGAGCGAAGCGTCGAAGGGAACCGAATAGACCCCCTCCTGTTGCTCGGCGTTGACGAGCCTGGCCACTTCCTGACCGAGGAGATTGTGGACCGTCAATTGTACGAAGCCCCGCTCCGGCAGAGAGTACCTGATGTTCGTCACCGGGTTGAACGGGTTCGGATAATTCTGGTCGAGGGAATACCTCTGCGGCGGCTGATTCGATTCCTCCCGGTGCGCCGCGAGCGCCGGCGCAGCGACCGCATGGGGGGACGAAAGCACGCCCGGGCCGCCTGTCTGTTTCAAGAAATAGGTCATCGGGTTCGCCGTCTGCTGATCGTCCGGATAGACGATCATCGCTTTCCCATCCAGGTACACCGTTGTAGAGGCGTATTCCGCGAGGTTTCTCGTGCCCGCTGTGCATGCGGTCCCGTTGACGCAGATGGGGCCGCTATGGAATACGCCGCTCGCGGCGTTTTCGCTGATCGTGGGAGTCTTGGCGAAAGCGTTGAGCGTCTGTGCGAAATATACTTTCCATTGGGCGTCGGGTGCCAGATTATCGGTGGAGGAAGTCGACCACCACATGATATCGACCTTGCCCGCGTCGCCCGCATCGACCCAGGGAGCGATTGCCAGCTTCGCTCCGGGTCCGTTGTTTACTCTCACCGGGAGAGTCCAGGTCGCGCCCTGGTCCGCCGAACTGGTCAGGTAGACGTTCGTCCCGTCGGAGTAGACCACGTGCACGTTCCCTCCCCTGTCGAGGGCGAGAATCGGGAACACATACGAGTACGATATTCCGGGCTCTCCCTGGCGGACGAGTTTCAAAACGAACGACCTTCCTCCGTCCGACGAGCGGGCGATGTAGACCGAATTCCCCGGATGCCCGATGAACACGGTATAGACATTCCCGTTCTGCTGGTCGACCGCAATGTTTCCCTGGAAATCGGGTTGCGTGCCGAGCTGAGGAGTCGTGAGCTGAGTCGCTTGCGGGAACGTGAGCCCGCCGTCGGTCGACTTCACGACCCAGAGACTGTTAGTCCCCTGAAGGTCGACCCCTTCTTGCTGATAGGTCAGATAAACGGTCTTGTCGCCGTAGGTCGCGATCCATTGGCGGTCCACGATGGGAAGGCTCTGCGCCCACGGGTTATCGACCCAGAGCGTCCCGCCGTTCGTGGAAGTGCACATCGTGGCGGCGAGGGGCGCGCCCACGCCTCCGACTCCGGGTACCCCAAGCACCGCTCCCCAGAGCGACGCCATGTAGACCGTGCCCGTCGAGCCGACCGCAATATCTTCATCCCCGCCCCCGGCGCCCGGCGTTCTGCCGGCGAGCGCGGACGCAGCCTGGCCGCCGTCCGGTTGCCCGAGGTAGGTGAAGGAGTTTCCGCCGTCCCCCGACTTCCAGACGTCCGTCCCGCCCGGCGTTCCCTCTATTCCCGCGACATAGATGTTGCCGAGACCGTCATACACCGCGCGGGGTTCGAGGTCCTGGGTGCCGAACAGGAGTCCGTCAGGTCCGCCCAGCGCCTTCGCGGGAGTGAATGTGAAATTTCCATTCTTGTATTTTCCCAGACGCGCGTTCTCCACCGGCGGCGGCCCGACCGTCGCGCTCCCGTTGTACCCGGCGTCGACGGCTGTAAAGGGGATCACAAGAATCTGGTAGGTGCCGGTCGTCAGCTGTCCGAGGTCGACCAGTTCAAACGTCGTGTTCCCCTGACCGGAGCTGTTGATCTGGTTCCCGGCAGCGTCGTAGACGTACATGTCGAAGTCGGTGTTGCTGCTGGCCCAGTTGATCTGGACTCTCACGCTATGGGTCGGGTTGGTCACATAATACGACGCCGGGATATTCACGGTCAGAAAATATTTATCACACGTCATCGATGTGCAGAGCTCGGGGTCGCTGATGATCAGGGTGTAGGCGATGCCCGCGTAGGTGTAGCCGTCCGCGGCGGTGAACGGACCCCCGGTCCACGTTTGGCTGCGGGTCAGGGAAGTCAGTGTCCCCGTCCCCGGCGTGGCTGCGAGGAGAGGATCCGAAAGGTCGAGCGCGATGAAGGCCGCCACGGCGAGGAGAGCTGCAAATCGTAACATGGGTTTCATACTATCATTCCCTTTCCGGCCGGCTCAATTTCCGGTCCTGTCTTAAAGGGTTGGATGGATTGATGGTTTAGTGAAGATTCAGACTTCGGATGCGGCGCGGCGGTCCCGCTCGAAACCCGAGAGCATTTTCGGCAGTTCACGCTTCAGGTCGGTCTTGCAGATGAAACCGTCGACGCCAAGCACTTTTGCGAGAGACTGGTAGGTCCCCTCTTCGTGAATCGTCACGAAGACGACTTTGATGTCGGGGGAGAATTCTTTGATCTCTCTCGCCGCCTCGAGCCCGCTCATGACGGGCATGCTGATATCCATCAGGACCAGGTCCGGGTGCAGCGACCGTGCCTGGAAGACGGCGTCCATGCCGTTTCCCGCGCTCCCCACGATCTCGATCCCGCTCTGGTATCTGAGATACTGAGTCACTTCTTCCCTGAACCCTTCGTGGTCGTCCGCGATCAGGATCCTCAAAGAGCTCATGTCATATTCTCCTTCGCTTAACATACGGCAGTACGATAGCAAAGCAGGGGAAAAGTAACAATCGGGCGAAAGACGTAATCTTGAAAATAGGTGATCCAACGTAGAAAGATACGCTGGAGCGGGGGGAAGGGATGCCGTTTTCGAGGCGGGAGAGGGGGGGGTGGCGGAAGCCGGACCGGGCTAGATCTTCGGCCTGATGTCGACCAGTCCTTTCTGGATCGCGTAGCGCACGAGGCTTGCGGTGTCGTGAATGTCGAGCTTTTGCATCAGGTTGGTCCTGTGGGTATCGACCGTCCGGACGCTGATGAACAATTTGTCTGCGATCTGCTGATTCGTCATCCCTTCGGCGATATGCTTCAACACCTCGTATTCTCTGTTCGTCAGCACCTGGTCGGGCGGCGGCGGGGCGGAATCCTGCTCCGTCGCCCTGCGGATGAATTCCTCCACCATCAATTTTGAAACCCCGGGGCTGAAGAACCGCTCCCCGGCGGCGACGGCCTGGACCGCCATGAAGAGTTCCTCCTTGCCGGCGTCTTTCAGGACATAGCCGCTCGCCCCGGCCCGCACCATTTGGTAAACATACTCCTCGCTCTCATGGATCGTCAGGATCAGCACCCTGGTGCCCGGGCTCTGCCTGCCGATCGTCCGGGTCGCCTCGATTCCGCTCATTCCCGGCATGGAAATATCGAGGATGGCGATATCGGGCTTCAGCTTCGCCACCTGCAGGACGGCTTCCTCGCCGCTGGCGGCCTCCCCGACGACCGAAAACTCGTCGGATCCCTCGAGCAATTGCCGTAGTCCGGTACGAACAAGGCTGTGGTCGTCCGCAATGAGAATCTTTATTTTTTTCATCGGTGTACCGGAAATTCAACGGTGATCGTCGTGCCCTTGCCGGGCGTGGATTCGATTCGGCATGTCCCGCCGAGTTCTTCGGAGCGCTCACGCATGCTGATCAACCCCAACCCCCTGCTCGAGTCCTTCTTCAGATGCACGGACGCGGTGTCAAAACCGGAGCCGTTGTCCCGGACCTGCAGCCGGACGGTATCGCCCTCCAGCCCGAGACGCACGCGAACCTCCGACGCCCCGGCATGTTTCCCGACGTTCGAGAGGGCCTCCTGCACGATCCGGAAGAGGGCGATTTCGACGTGCGGCTCGAACCGCCCCATCTTCGCGTCCGCCGGCTCAAAGAGTATCTTGATGTTCTGGATTTTGCCGATCTCCTCGCACAGCAGCTTGAGCGCCACGATGAGGCCGAAGTCGTCCAGGACCGAGGGATGCAGGTTCGACGAGAGCCGCCGGATCTCGATGATCATCCCGTCGATCTGTTTCTTGAACTGGTCCAGTTTCTCCCTGGTCGGCGCGTCCTGATTCTCGAGGGTGTCTTCGAAGACCTCGATGTTGAACTTCATGCCGCTCAGCCGCTGCCCCAGGTCGTCGTGCAGCTCGCGCGCGATCCGGCGGCGTTCCTCCTCCTGGGCGCGCTGCACTTCTATGGCGAAGCGGCGCAGATCCTCGTTCCTCCGGCGCGACGCCTCGTCCAGCCGGCGCTGGAGGTTTTTTTGCTCCGTGATGTCGCGCGCGATTCCCACGAACGCGACCGGCGTCCCCGCGTTGTCGCGCACGATGGACGAGCTCATGACGATCGGAAAGGTTTCTCCGTTCTTCCTGACGTTCAGAAGCTCCCCGGTCCACCCGCCCCGGAGCGTCTGCGCGTTGATCTCCTCCGACAGGCCAGGCGGATTGTCCGGAGACCGGACGATCGTGATATGTTTCCCGATAATCTCGGCTTCCTCGTAGCCGTACACCCTCAGAAACGCGGGGTTGACGGAGAGAATATTGTCCTTCATGTCGGTGATCGTCACGCATTCCTGCATGCTGGTGATCGTGTGGGCAAGCATCTGGATCCTCCGCTCCGCGATCTTGCGCTCGCTGACGTCGCGAAAGACCCCGAGGAGGAGCCCCTTCCCGTACTCGAGCTCGAAAAAGGAGTGGATCCCTTCGATGTAGAGCGTCTTGCCCGAATGGAGGGTGATCAGCCGCTCGACGTGCGGCTCGATCCGCCGCCGCTCGAACCGCTCCCGGTAGTTTCTCAGCATCTCTTCCCGGTCCGCTTTGCCCGAATAGGTGACCGTAATCGGCCTCCCTGTGAGCTCGCTCTCCTTCATCCCGGCCATGGCGCAGAACGAACTGTTCACCGCGACGATGATCCCGTTCTCGTCCGTCAGCCGCATGCCGTCCGTGGAGTTCTCCCAGACGGAACGGAAGCGGATCTCTGATTGCCGGAGCGCCTCGTCCGAGCGCTTCAGCTCCGAGATGTCGCGCGCGAAATGAGCGAATCCGACCGTCTCCCCCTCGTTGAGGATCGGGGAAACGGACAACAGGCCCGGAAACCTCGAGCCGTTCATGCTGCGGAATTTGACCTCGGAGAGGGCGGACGAAGGGAGTTCGGGAGCGGCCCGGTAGGCGTCGAGGAGCACCCCTCTTCCCTCGTCGACAAAATCGTAAAAATGAAAACGGGTGATGGAATGGTCCTCGGTCCCGATCTTCTCCTTGAACGATTCGTTGGTGAAGACGATGCGCCCGTCGGGGTCGGTCACCGCGAGCAGCCCTCCGATCGTGTCGAGAATCGCCTTCGCGCTCGATTCGGGCGTCAGCGACATGAGCTGGAACCGGACGACGGCGTAGGTGACGAAGGCGACGGTAATCGTCGAAGAGATCTCGGCGATGCGGATCATCTGGATCCCGAGAAGGGGAAGGAGTCCGTCGATCAGCGAACTCGGCAACAGCGGGATGACGACCCCGAGCAGGACCAGGAGGGCCTGGCGGCGCTCTCTCCGGAACCGCCCGGTCATGAATTTCTCGTAACAGAGGTAGAGGCCCCAGAGAAAACAGGATTCAAGCCAGAGAATATAATAGAGAAACCCGTCCGCGGGCGTCGAGGCGTACCCCCAGGGAAGCCGGATGACGTGGGTGATGTGTCCCGTGAATTGCAGGCCGGAGAAGACCAAGGCGGGGCCGTAGATAAAAAGCGGCGCCCACCACCTGCGCAGGACGCGCTGTCTTTCGGTGAACACCAGCGTGAAGTGGAGAAAAAAGGCGGGGAGCATCCGGAGCCCGATTCCGAATATCCGGTTCATCATGTCGGCGACGTCGGGCTGATCGGTGGCCCGCAGGATGACTTCTCCGAACCCCCACCAGACGAGGCAGCCGGTCGCCAGAGCCCAGACGCGGTTCACCGGACTCCGGGGATCCTTCAGGAACACGAAAATAGCGTGAGCGGTGTTGGCCAGGGTGGCCATCAGGCTGATCAGAGCGTAAAAACTGAGCGTGATGGTGGCCTGATCCAGCGACATGGAAGTTAGACCCTCGAGAAAGGCGTGCAAATTCGCGACCCTCCCGTCCTCACAGCTTGCTCAGGGAAGGTTTCACCGCGATTTTTGCAAAGGAACCCCATTGCGGTTTGTCGGCGTGATGAGTTGGTGCGTCCAAGGCCCGGTTGAAAAATGTAGCAATTCAGGCGGTGAATTTCAAGCCACTTGACAAACACCGGGAATTTGCCTATTATCCAAGCGCTTCGATTCCTCAAGCCCGACATCGAGCGATACCCCGAAGAACGGTCTTTTTTCTTCCTTTGTAGGGTAAGTTCCGCACTTTACTCATTAGAACGCTTCGAGATATCGGACAATTGAAGCAGCGCCCCACAATAGAAGATGTTGCGCGCGCAACCTCCCTCTCGATCTCCACGGTTTCCCTCGTACTCAATAATAAGTCGAACGTCAGCGATGATACCCGCCGCAAGGTGCAAAAGGCGATCCGCACCCTCGGCTACCATCCGCTCCGCAGCGCCCGCGGGCTCGCTTCGAAGGCGAGCGGAAACATCGGATTTATTCTGACCGACGATCATTTCTCCGAGGTCGAACCGTTTTACACCCACGTGTTCCTCGGCACGGAATTCGAAGCCCGCGAACACAACTACTACATCCTCCTGACGACCGTGCCGAAACGTTCGAAACGGGGCGGCGCCATACCGCGCTTCCTTCAGGAGAAGAACGTCGACGGCGTTATCGTGGCCGGAAAATTCAACCCTCTGCTGATCGAGCACATCGACCGGCTCGGGCTTCCGATCGTCCTCGTCGACTACGCGGTCCAGGGTGCGGGGTACTCCACCGTCCTGATCGATAATTTCAAGGGAGCGAAAGCCGCGACGCAGCACCTCATCGGAAACGGCAGGACGGAGATCGCCTTCGTCGGAGGAGATCCTGAGCATCCCAGCATTCTTGAGAGGTTCGAGGGGTACAAGTCGGCCCTCCGTGAGAACGGGCTTCCGTTCAACCCGCAACTGGTGATCACGGACGAAGACGACACGCGCATCCATAACGGGTACAACGCCGCCGAACGCCTGCTGAAACAGGGGGGGAAACCAACCGCCCTGTTCGCCGCCAACGACGCGATGGCGATCGGGTGCATGAACTATCTCAAAGCCGCGCGCAAAAGGATTCCGGAGGATATCGCGATCGTCGGGTTCGACGACATCGAGCTGAGTTCGCACGTCGAGCCCAACCTGACCACGGTGCGGGTGTTCAAGGCTGAGATGGGAAAGATCGCCGTGAAGAGAATCGTGGAAATGATCAGGGAAAAGACACGGCACGTTTCCACGGTCCATCTCCCGGTGGAGCTGATAGTGCGTGCCTCTTCGGGTTCTCCCGTTCAGAAGCACTTGAAAGCCGGCACCCGGCAGCGCCTCATGCACCGTCCACGAAGTTCTCAAGTCGCGGCGGGCGAGCACGATCTCGGCCGGTTCTAACGTCATTCGAAATCAGTATCAATTGTACATAATCGTAAATAACGCAACGATGCCACACATTCTCAAGAAGGGAGAGTTTTCATGAAAAGGCATACACTATTTACCGGCGCCCTTTTGCTTGTCTTATTGACGGCAATTGGAGCGTTCGGCCAGCCGGCCACCGTCAATACGGTCGGCGGATTCGAGGGATCGCTTCCCTCATTCTGGACGAAGGGAAACGAACCGGGCACATCGACGTTGAGCTGGGCAACCGACCAGTTCAGTTCGCTCGGCCACAGCCTTAAGATCGCCAAACCGTCATCGACCGCCGATTCCGCCGCCTGGATATCGCAGAACATGACGGGCATCTGGTCTCCGCAGCATCTCAAGAACGTCGACATCCTCCTTGGCGCCTACGTCAAGACAGAGAATGTGAACACCAGCCCGGCAAACGCCGATGAGACCTGGTGGATTTCCTATTCGTTCTGGGATAGCGCGGGAGCGTTCATCGGAGAGACCAAGCTGCCGATCGACCAGACCGCCGCAACAAGCACGGGATGGATCGCGGACACCAACGGCGTGGGCGAGACGATCCTGCCGAAGGATTCCTGGACGACGATCGTAAAGTTCGTCGCGGGTAAGAACGCGACCGGCACGGTTTGGGCAGACGACTTCGTGTTCTACGGACGAGGGGGAGCGTGGGCAGGGCAGGACTGGAATACCGGTGTCGCTGTACCGGCGGGATGGTTCTACTGGCTGCCGCCGAACGGAGGGAACGACGGGTTACTGGCGAACGGATTCGAGAACACCGCCGTGACGAACGAAGCGGCGCATTCGGGAAACTACTCGCTGAAATTCGACCTGCCGCTGGATCGCGCACCCCATGACGGTTTCGTCGGGACGCTGCGATACCCGTTCAGCAGTATCCGGTCGGACATTCAGGAGGGGGATAAGTTGCGCCTCAGCGTCTGGATCAAGGCGAGTAACCTCGTGCCTGATTCCGCCGAGGTCTATCCCGGCACATGGTCCGTTGGATTTACTCCTCTCTTCTTTACGGGCACCGGGCCGAACTACGGCTACAACCCCGTCGGGCCCGCGGTCGATTACACATTCGCATTTCCCGCGGTCACGTCCTTCGACTGGACGAAATATACTCTGGATATTACCGTTCCGTCCGGGGTCAATGCGAAGGAGCTGGAAACGCGGCTGCACGTCTATTCCCGGTTCACCGGGACAATTTACTTTGACGATTTGACCGTGGAGAAACTCGATGTGCCCGAAATCAACCTTGCCGGGGGCTTCGAGGGCTCGCTTCCTGCGTATTGGACGAAGGGGAACGAACCGGGCGGCTCGACTCTGGCCTGGGCAACAGACCAGTTCAGTTCGCTTGGACACTCCCTCAAGATCAGCAAGGGCGTAACCGCCGACTCGGCCTCATGGATTTCTCAGAACATGTGCGACATCTGGTCCCCGCAGCATCTCAAGAACGTCGACATCCTGCTCGGGGCCTATGTCAAGACAGAGAATGTGAACATGAACCCGGCCAATGCTGATGAAGCGTGGTGGGTTTCGTACTCATTCTGGGATAGCGCGGGAGCGTTTATCGGAGAGACCAAGCTTCCGATCGACCAGACGGTCGCCACGAGCTCCGGATGGATCGCGGACACCAATGGCGTGGGAGAGACGATCCTGCCGAAGGATTCGTGGACAACGATCGTAAAGTTCGTCGCGGGCAAGAACGCCACCGGCACGGTTTGGGCCGACGACTTCGTCTTCTACGGGCGGGGCGGAGCATGGGCGGGACAGGACTGGAACACCGGCGTCGGCGTGCCGACAGGGTGGTTCTACTGGCTGCCGCCGAACGGCGGGAACGACGGGTTACTGGCGAACGGCTTTGAGAACACCGTCGTGACGAACGAGGCGGCGCACTCGGGCAACTACTCGTTGAAATTCGACATGCCGTTTGACCGCTCGCCCCATGACGGATTTGTCGGCACACAGCGCTTCCTGTTCAACCAAACCGGAAAAGGATCGACCGTAACGAAGAATAGGGGCGGGATCTCCAGCATTTCTGACGTACAGCCGGGGGATGTATTGCGTCTCAGCGTCTGGATCAAGGCGAGTAATCTCGTGCCCGATTCCGCAGCGATGTATCCCGGAACCTGGTCGGTCGGATTCACTCCGCTCTGGTTCACCGGCAACACCAACAACCTTGGCTACAACCCCGTCGGTCCCGCAAACGATTACACGTTTGCGTTTCCGGCGGTCACCTCCTTCGCCTGGAAAAAGTATTCGCTGGACGTCACCGTCCCGACAGGAGTGGGTGCGAACGCTCTCGAGGTTCGTCTCCACGTCTATTCCCGGTTCACGGGTACGATCTACTTCGATGATCTGACCGTGGAGAAACTCGATCCGCCGCAGCCGAATTTGATCGGCGGCTTCGAGGGAGAATATCCGGCATACTGGACGGAAGGGAGCGAGCCCTCGAGCGCTACTTTGAGCTGGGCAACCGATCAGTTCAGTTCGCTCGGACACAGCCTCAAGATCGCAAAGCCGTCGGTCACGGCCGATTCCGCGTCATGGATTTCCAAGAACATGGCCGACATCTGGTCGCCGCAACACCTCAAGAACGTCGACATCCTGCTCGGCGCCTATGTCAAAACGGAGAATGTGAACACGAACCCGATCAGCGCCGATCAGACCTGGTGGATTTCGTATTCGTTCTGGGACAGTGCGGGAGCATTTATCGGAGAAACCAAGCTTCCGATCGACCAGACGGTCGCCACGAGCTCCGGATGGATCGCGGACACCAACGGCGTGGGCGAGACGATCCTGCCGAAAGATTCCTGGACGACGATCGTAAAGTTCGTCGCGGGCAAGAACGCCACCGGCACGGTATGGGCCGACGACTTCGTCTTCTACGGGCGGGGCGGGGCATGGGCGGGACAGGACTGGAACGCCGGGGTCGGAGTACCGACCGGGTGGTTCTACTGGCTGCCGCCGAACGGCGGGAACGACGGGTTATTGGGGAACGGCTTTGAGAACACCGTCGTGACAAACGAGGCGGCACACTCGGGCAACTACTCGTTGAAATTCGATATGCCGTTCGACCGCGCCCCCCACGACGGATTTGTCGGGACGCACCGGTTCATGCTCGACGGCAGCGGACCGGCTCTTCCGGTCTCGCCGTCAGGCGGCACGACACCGGCATCGGTCAGCGCGGTGGCGGGCGACATTCTGAGGCTGTCGGTCTGGATCAAGGCGAGCAATCTCGTGCCCGATTCCGCAGCGATGTATCCCGGAACCTGGTCGGTCGGATTCACTCCGCTCTGGTTCACGGGCACCGGCAATAATTCCGGCTACAACCCGGTCGGCCCTGCAACCGATTATACGTTTTCATTCCCGGCCGTCACGTCGTTCGATTGGACACAGTACTCGCTCGACGTGCAGGTTCCGACCGGCGTCAGCGCCACGGCACTCGAGGTTCGGCTGCACGTCTATTCACGGTTCACCGGGACCATCTACTTCGACGATCTCGGCGTCCAGGTGATCGGCACCTCCACCGGCGTTTCCGGAAACGACACCAGGGGAATCCCGAAGACGTTCCAACTCTCGGACAACTTTCCGAATCCCTTCAACCCCACGACGGTGATCCAGTACGCGACGCCCAGGGCAGACCAGATCTCGCTCGAGATCTACAATCTTCTTGGACAACGCGTGCGAACGCTCGTTGACGGGGTGATCTCCGCGGGATATCACGAAGCGGTATGGGACGGACGGAACGAGAACGGGCAGCAGGTTGAATCGGGCGTCTATTTTTACCGCCTCCAGACGGGGCAGGTGGGGCTCGTAAAGAAGATGTTGTTTGTGAAGTAAATTCCACAGGGAGGGGTATCTTGACCGATACCCCTCCCTCTATTTTTGGCGGGACCGTTATGATGGTACAGAGGAAAATAACGCGCATCCGTGGCTGCATCCGGCTTTTCCTGCTCCTCCTGTTCGCCAACACCATGGGCATCGCGGGCACGACGGGGAAGATCTCCGGGAAAATCACCGACGGGCAGACCAGAGAAGCCCTCGCCGGCGTGAACGTGCTCGTCGCAGGGACCGCGCTCGGCGCGGCGTCGGATCTCGAGGGAAGCTATTTCATCATCAACCTTCCGCCCGGCACCTACCAGCTGAAGGCCTCCGCTGTCGGCTACGCCCCCACCGTCATCAACGACGTCAAAGTCTTCGTCGATCAGACGACCCGCATCGACTTCACGCTCCAGCAGCAGGCGATCGAAGTCCAGGGCGTGGAAGTGACAGCCACGCGTCCGCTCGTGCAGCGCGACCTCACCTCGACGACTTCCACCGTCACCACGGATCAGATTTCGAAACTGCCTCTGGAAAACGTCCAGGCCGCCGTTAATCTCCAGGCGGGTGTCGTGGAAGGGCATTTCCGGGGCGGCCGCAGCAACGAGGTGAAGTATCTCGTCGACGGCGTGGCCGTCAACGACGTCTTTTCCGGAAACTCCGCCCTCGAGGCGGAGGTAAGCAGCATCCAGGAGATCCAGGTCCTGAGCGGGACGTTCAACGCGGAGTACGGCGAGGCGCTTTCGGGCGTCGTCAACCAGGTCACAAAAATCGGCGGGGAGAACTACAGCGGAAGCGTCTCCTCCTATGTGGGCGATTACGTCTCCACCCACAGCGATATCTTCCGGAACATCGGCCTTGTCTCGCCCTTCGCCCGGGGCCAGCAGCACCGGAAGGCCTTCGGCGTTTATAATGTCGACGGCACCCTGAGCGGGCCGGTCGTCCGGGGGAGCAGCTTCGCAAAATTCTTTCTCTCCGGCAAGTACATCTACGACGACGGGTACCTCTACGGCCGGAGGGTCTTCAATCCGAAAGACTCGTCCTACACGGCCGGGGGCAACCCTCCGGAATGGGTCGTCGTCGCGACCGGGGACGGGAGAGTCGTGCCGATGAATTACAGCGAGCGGTACTCGCTCCAGGCAAAACTCTCTTTCAATCTCGGAAGCGCGCGGACCCTGACGCTCCAGGGGCTCTACCAGAACCAGAATTACCGGCAGTACGATCATCAGTTCCAATTGAACCCCGACGGAGACTATCACTACTACCAGAAGAGCTTTCTGGGGAGCGGAAACTACAACCACGTCATCAGCGACGCCGCATTCCTCGACGCGAGCGCGTCGATCTTCGAAACGGACTTCAAGCAGTATGTGTACGAAGACCCGCTCGACCCGAGGTACGCCAACCCGGAGGTGAGGCGGCTCCTCGGCCCGAACACGTTCCTGACGGGCGGGACGCAGAACTGGCACTTCCTCCACCACACGAACACGTATACAGGCAGGGTCGAGCTCACGGACCAGGTCACCCGGATCCATCAGATCAAGGCGGGGATCGAGGGAAAATACCATACCCTGCGCTACCAGGATTTTCAGATCCATGCGGGCCCGGAGTCGGGATATCGCCCGGCCATTTCGCCCCCCGGCAGCTTCGATAACAACACCTACACGAACCATCCGTACCAGCTCTCGGGATACTTCCAGGACAAGATCGAACTCGACTACCTGGTGGTGAACGTGGGATTGCGGTACGACTATTTCCAGCCCGACGGGCGTTCGCTTCGAAACCCGGACAATGTCGCCGCCCTCGACACTCTCACGCCCCCCTACCCGGACGCGCTGCTTCAGAAGGCGGGCGCGAAATCCCAGGTCAGCCCCAGGGTGGGCCTCTCCTACCCCATCAGCGAAAAGGGAGCCGTCCATATTTCGTACGGGCATTTCTTCCAGATCCCCGCGTTCGAGTTTCTCTACAAGAACCCGAACCTCCGGATCACCGACCAGGGGGTCTTCCCCGATTTCGTCGGGAACACGCTCGGCAATCCAGATTTGCAGCCGCAGCGGACCACCGTCTATGAAATCGGCCTGCAGCAGGAACTGGGCGCCGACCTCGCGATCACGGTCACCGGGTACTACAAAGACATCCGCAACCTCCTCGGGCTTCAACTCCATCAGAAGCTGGGCATCACGACATTCGGGGAATACGTGAACCGGGATTACGGGGCGGTGAAGGGTTTCACGCTTTCGTTTGAAAAACGGATCGCGGGGAACCTGGGAGCGAACGTCGACTACACCTACCAGGTCGCGGAGGGGGACGCTTCGGATCCGAACGCCGATTTCATCAACAGCCAGGCGGGCATCCCGAGCAACAAAGAGCTGGTCCCCCTCGACTGGGACAGAAGACATTCGCTGAACGTCACGCTGACGCTCAGCAGCCCCGATAACTACTCGGGAGGCCTCATCAGCCGGCTCGGCTCGGGCCTTCCCTATACCCCCTCGCTCGAGAACTCGCGCACGGGGATCGAGAACAGCGACAACCGTCCGCCGTTTTTCGACACCGACCTTTATTTCACGAAGTATGTGCGGTTTCTCGACAGGCTCTTTTCGATCTTCGTGAAAGTGTACAACGTCTTCGACACCGAAAACGAAGTGAACGTGTTCACCGACACGGGACGCGCGGGATACTCGCTGGAATCGACGCGCATTCAGGAGCCTCCCCGGGGCGTGAACACGCTGCAGGAGTATTTCACGAGACCCGATTTCTACTCGGCCCCCCGGCAGGTGATCGTCGGGGCTTCCGTTACGTTCTAACACTGGAGTCGCATGCACGACCGGCGGTATCGTCTTCAATCGCTCATCCTGTTCCTTGTTTCCGCGCTCTTCGCGGTACAGCTCGCCGTCGCCCAGCGGGTTGTCGACCAGAACAAAGGGAACCACTTCCTGAAGAGAAAAGGATCAATGGACGGGAATCTCGTGGAAACGATCTATTACAACTACGGCGAGATCGCCGACTGGCAATTCGACCCGACCCACAGCGGAGTCTGGCCGAAGGGGACCAATCACACCTACCTGGACGGAGTCGCGATCATCGTCCAGGCGGAAGCCCACGATCAGCTCGGCAACACCTTCCACCCGCTCGAGACCAACTATTACGAATACACGCGCCAGAACGTGGCGACCACGGTCGCCTACGGCTGGTGGCCGCTGCCCGGATACGACAACCGGTTCGCGACGACCCCGGCGCAGAGCAGCGAACCGGGCACCTGGCCCCCCCACTGGCCCGACCGGCCGAACGACTGGGACGGGTACTGGAACGGATTCTTCGGCAAGGGCGTGCTGAACGCGGACCTCGAAAGTTATTTCGTCTTCGACGACAACGAGGACCGCGACTACATCAACAGGTATAACTACCGGCCCGACGCGGACGACACTTCGCGCGGAGGGCTCGGCATGCAGGTTCACGCGCGCGGGTTCCAGTGGTCGCAGGTCCTGGCCGAAGACGTGATCTTCTGGTACTACGAGATCACCAACATGGGGACCACCGATTACGACAAGACGGTCTTCGCCCAGTATGTGGATTGGGGGATCGGCGGACACGACAATTCCTCGAACAACGCCGGGGATTACGATCAGCTCCTCAATCTTTCGTACGCCTGGTCAACCGTCCCGTTCGGAAGTCCCGGGCACTGGAGCCCGGTCGGCTACGCAGGGTATGCGTTCCTCGAGAGCCCCGGAATATCCTCCGACCATTTCGACAACGATCACGACGGATTGACCGACGAGAGGCGTGATAACGACGCCACCCGGTTCATCTCCGACCCGGCGCAGGACCCGTTCCTCGTCGACGTCCAGCAGGACACCGCGCGCTTCCGGCAGTTTTACGGATATTCCTGGAAGCCGCATTGGGACGCAGACGAGAACTGCAACTGGAGAAGCTACACCGACCTGAACCGTAACGGGACGTGGGATCCGGGAGAGCCTCTGAACGACGACGTCGGCTCGGACGGCATCGGCCCCCTTGACGAGGGGTATGCCGGTCCCGACATCGACGGAAGCGAGGCGGACGGGAAACCGGAGCAGGGCGAGCCCAATTTCGGACTGCTCGACAAGGACGAATCGGACCAGCTCGGGCTGACCGGGTTCCTCATCGCGGCCGTGCACACCTACGACCTGAACAACGACGAGCGCAACTGGACCGCCCTCACTTCGCTCCCTCCCCCGCACGGCCAGCAGCTTGTGGGCGTCAACCTCGCGAATTACTTTTCGAGCTATCTCTTCCATCTCTCGGGCCGCCGGACCTACAGCATCCAGACGGGGCAGCTTCAGCAGACCGGCGCGACCGAGCGGTTTTCCATGGGCCTCATCTTCGGCCTGAACGCGGACGACCTCTTCAGAAGAAAGCGCACCGTCCAGCAGATTTACAACGCCAATTATCACTTCGCGAAGCCTCCGGACAAGCCCCGCCTCAAGGCGATCGCGGGCGATCACCGCGTCACCCTCTACTGGGACAACCGCGCGGAACAGACGTTCGACGCGTTCTACCAGAAATACAATTTCGAGGGGTACAAGATCTACCGGAGCACCGAGCGCAATTTTCTCGAAGACAAGATCATCACCGACGCCTTCGGGGAGCCGGTCTACCGCCAGCCCCTCGCCCAGTACGACCTCGTCGACGGCGTGAAGGGGGTCCATCCGATCCTGGTGAACGGGGCGCCGTTCTATCTCGGCACCGACCGGGGGCTGCAGCACTCGTTCGTCGACTCGACGGTCCAGAACGGCCAGACCTATTACTACGCGGTGAGCGCGTACGACCAGGGGTTCACGACCACGACCGTTTCGGGAGAATTCATCGGCATCCCCCCCTCGGAGACCCCGACGATCATCAAGCTGGACGCCGCGACCGGGCAGTTGAAAACGGACCTGAACACGGCGATCGTCACGCCGCGGACGCCTTCGGCCGGGTATGTCAACCCGCAGATACGCGACTTCATCGCCAGCGGGCCGGGGACGGGAACCGTCTCGATCGACCTGCTCGATCCCGATTCGTTGAAGGACAACCACACGCTTCATCTTGAATTCCAGGATTCCTCGGCTTTTCATAACAACACGGAGCCCTACTACCGGATCGTCGACAAGGCGGGCGGGGACACGCTCGTCCCCCTCACGAAGCTGATCACCAGCCCCCAGCAGACCCCGTTCGTTCAGGGAATGGCGATCAACATCGCGAACGACTCGCTCGTCCAGATCGATCACAGCAAGACCGGGTGGGTCAACGGGAACAGCAATTATGTCGTTCAGATCGGCTTCGATTCGCGCTACGCCAACGCGTACGGACCGCGGAGAGTCGACTACCCGGCCGACTTTGAAATCAGGTTTGTGGAGCCCGACTCGGGCGACCTCGGCCTTCCGCGCTCCAGCTTCAGCCCTCCGCAGCCGTCCAATATCGTCATCAAGGACCTGACGGAGAATCTCGACCATTTCCAGTTCGTCTTCCAGGACAACAACAACGATTCGCTCTTCAACGCCCCGCCGGGAGATACCGACGCCGTGTTCCTCGCGTTCGGAGACTCGGCGGGCAAGCGAACGCCGAGCTTCGCGAGGGCGAAGTTCGGATGGTCGATGAGCATGTTCCAGGACACCTCGATCCGTCCGGAGCTCCAGCGCGCCCCCCAAACGGGAGATGTCTTCCGGATCGTGACGCGCAAGCCCTTCCGGACCGGCGAATCGTTCGAGTTCACCCCGAAGGCGGCGCGGGTCGACGCTTCGCTGGCCAAAAGCCAGCTGGCGAAGATCGCCGTCGTTCCGAACCCCTATGTCGGCGCGGCCTCGTGGGAACCGTTCACCACAACCGCGGGACGGGGTGAGCGCAGAATCTATTTCATCCACCTCCCCCGCCAGTGCACGATCCGCATCTACACGCTGAGCGGCCACCTCGTCCAGACGTTGACTCACGACGGGACGATCGACGACGGCCAGGAGCCGTGGGACCTTCTGTCGCGCGACGGGACGAACATCGCGTACGGCGTCTACGCCTATCATGTCGATGCCCCCGGCCTCGGAACCCACATCGACAAATTTGCGATCATGAAATGAGCATCACGCCCGGAAATATCCCCCCGAAGCGAATCGCAATGCTGCTGTCGCTGGCGATCGCGCTGGCGGCCCCTCTGCGGGTTTCGGGCCAGAGCTTTGTCAGCGACGTCTCGAAGACCGCCACGAATGCCGCGGTGTTCCTCGAGATTCCGGTCGGCGCGGGCGCGATCGGAATGGGAAGCGCCTTCGTGAGCGTCGCCAACGACGCGACGTCCCTCTACTGGAACCCGGCGGGGAGCGCCTCCCTGACGCAGAACCAGTTCGTCGCCGTCCACACGGGTTGGATCGCGGGAACCAGGTTCGACTTCGGCGGCTTCGTCCTTCCTCTCGGCAGGTTTGGAACGCTCGGCCTCAGCTTTACCTCCCTTTCGATGGACGACATGAAAGTCCGGACCGTCGAACTTCCCGAGGGGACAGGCGAATTCTTCAGCGCCGGGGACATGGCCGCGGGGATCAGTTACACGCGGAAACTGACCGACCGGTTTTCAATCGGATTCACGGGGAAATACATCCGGCAATCGATCTGGCACGAAAGCGCCGAGGCCTTCGCTCTCGACGCGGGAACGACCTTCAAGACGGATCTCTTCGGCGGCATGACGATCGGCGCCACCCTCTCCAATTTCGGCACGAATATGCAGCTCGCGGGCCGCGACACGCGCACCTTCATCCGTGTGGACCCCACGAAGCAGGGCTCGAACGACAAGATACCGACCGACATCGAGCTGGAATCGTGGAGCCTGCCTCTCCTCTTCCAGTTCGGAGTCTCGACCGACGTCCTGAAGAGCGAGACGGCCCGCTGGACGGTCGCCGCCGACGCGCTTCATCCGAGCGACGACTATGAGAGCATGAACGTCGGGACAGAGTTCGCCTGGCAGGAGTACCTCTTCATCCGGGGAGGGTATCAATCGCTTTTCCTCGCCGACCATGAAGGCGGCCTTTCGCTCGGCGTCGGCGTCGCCTCCAGCTCCCTCATCGGATCGATCGCGATCAAGTTCGATTACGCCTACCGCGACATGGGGAGGCTGGAGAGCGTGCATACCTTCTCCGTCGCCGCCCAGTTCTGAGAGGATGCGTGGGTCGTGACACGATCATCGCGGCAGTCCAATCCGCCCTCCTCCTCTTCGGACAGGGCGGGTTCTCGCAGACGAAAAGCAGCGGCGAAACCGGGACCATCTTCTCTTTTGACAATCCGAAATACCAGTCGATCGTCGTAGCCCGTGTGGGCCCCCGTCCGATCACCGCACAGGAGTTTTTGTTCAATTACGAGTTCGGCCCGGCGTTCCCCAGACGCGAACAGGATTCACGACACCGCTACCTCAACTTCATGGTCTACGAAAAACTCCTTGCGCTTGAAGGCTTCGAACGCCGCCTCGACAAATCGGACGCGGCGAGGCAATCGCTCGCCGAAGTCGAAGGCGACCTGGCGACCGAGGAGCTCTACAAGGACGACATCCGGAGCAAGGTCCGGGTGCCCCGGAACGAGCTCCTGCTGGGGATGAAACAGGCGGCGATCCAGCTCACCGTGCGCTGGCTCTACGCCCGCACGAAAGCCCGGGCGGACAGCCTGCGGGCCGCGCTCGCAGGAGGGGCTTCCTTCGATTCCCTCTTCCAGCTCGAGGCGCCCGGTTCGATCCGGCGCGAGGACCGCTCGATGGAAACGACCCTCTTCAAATTGCATCAAAAGAACCCCGTGCTCGCCTCCGTCGTCGATACGCTCAAGGCTCGTTCTGTCTCCTCGCCCATCGCCGCCCCCGACGGCTATTACCTCCTCAAAGCCGCCGCGGCCGGGAGCGATCTGCTGGCCACCCAGACCGACAGCGCAAAGCTCGCCTCCGACGTGGAGCGCGCGCTTGTGGAACAAAAATCGGATTCCCTCTCCGATCTCTACGTCAAACGTCTGATGGAAGGGCGGAAGCCCGTCATCGTCCGGAAACAATTCGACATCCTCCAGACCCATCTCGAGGAGATCGTCCTCGGCCCTCAGAAATTCTCCGAGTGGAAAGAAGCGGAGCGCTTGGCGCGCCGGTGGGGAGTCTCCGATTTTCATGATATTAGGAGGCTCGGCAAGGAGACGCTTGTGACGCTTTCGGACCGAAAGTTTACGGTGAAGGAATTTCTCGACTGGTACCATGCGCGGGAAACCACTGTGAATCTGAACAGCACGTCGCCCCGCGCGTTCTTCCTTTCGCTCGAGCAAACCATGTGGCGGATGGTGAGGGATAAGCTCCTGGTTGACCGCGCAAAACGCAGAGGACTCCAACGGCGGGAGGTCGTGCGAAAGCAGCTCCAGTGGTGGAAGGACAAGATCGTCTACCGGCTCGATCGTGCGGCGATTTCCGATTCCATCCGGTGGAGCGATACGACCCTCCGCGGCTACTACAGTGGTCGCCGGAGGGACTATCGCGGCGACAAGGGAGACACCCTTTCCTTCGAGCAAGCCAAGGATCGCGTCCTCGCCGATTTCTATTCCGGCGAACTGACGAAGCGGCTCCTCCGCCGGCTCCAGCATCTCAAGAACAAATTTGGGGTCGCCATCCGCGAGGAGGAGTTGAAGAATCTACCTCTCGAAGGCGAGTTCGATCCGAGGGCGATCGATATCTATACCGTGAAAAAGGGGGGCACATTCCCCCGCCCCGCGTTCCCCTCGATCGACCCGGAGTGGCAGGCATTGACACAATGATACGAATGA
This sequence comes from Bacteroidota bacterium, assembly GCA_036522515.1. NCBI lineage: Bacteria > Pseudomonadati > Bacteroidota > Bacteroidota bacterium. Next base: position 77,482 of record DATDFQ010000054.1, on the reverse strand, counting down.
CAAATCGATTGCGAATCTCATTCATCCTCTTCGCCGCGGCACTCCTCCTGTCCGGATGCGCCCGGGAGCAGACGGGCGGTTCGGTGCCCGACCCGAACTTCGAGCTCACTTACTGGCCGGCTCCCAACACGCAGGAGATCGAGCTCGCCGAAACACTTGTCACCGCCTGGAATCAGCTTCACCCCGACATCCACGTGCGCATGCAGCCGATTCCGGTGAGCCAATCGACCGAGGAGGTGCTCCTTGCCGCGATCGCCGGCAAGACCACCCCCGATGTCTGCTCGAACATCTGGCCCGGCGCGCTCCACGATTACATGCAGTCGGGAGGGCTCGTCGCGCTCGACCGGTTTCCCGATTTCGATTCAGTCGCGCTTTCCCGCACCCCCCGGGAACTCCTCGAGACGTTTCGGGCCTCCGACTCTCACCTCTACCAGCTTCCCTGGAAGACCAATCCGGTCATGATGTTTTACAACGAACGCCTCTTCCGCGAGGCGGGTGTCGATTCGATACCGAGGACCTATTCGCAATACCTGGCCGCCGCGAAGAAGGTGACCCGCGACCTCGACGGGGACGGGCAGATCGACGTCTGGATGGGGGAGCGGGACATACGTCCGATCTGGTGGCAGCGCCTCTTCGACTTCTACCCCTTCTTCATCGGCGCTTCCGGCGGCTCGATGCTCTTCCGGAACAACGAGGTGGCGTTCGACAACCGGGAAGCCGTCGAGGTCTTTTCATTCTTCCGCGAGTGCTACGCGAGCCGGTACTTCCCGAGGACGTTTTTCCAGGGGGGAGACCCGTTCAACCTCGAAAAGAAGGCGACCCACTTCGCCGGCCCCTGGCAGGTGTCTCAAGTCCAAAAATTCGCCCCGCATATAAAATTCGGCGTGGCGCCCCTGCCGGTCCCCGATTCGCACACCGGCCCCGTCTACACGTCGGGGGATTACAAGAACATCGCGATCTTCAGCACGACGAGGCACCCGAAGGAGGCGTGGGAGTTCGTGAAATTTTTGGTCAGCCCGCAGCACGACCTCCTGCTTCTGAAGATCGCCAACCAGATCCCCGTGCGGGGCGACCTTCTGACGAACCCGATTTTTTCAAGCTATTTTGAGAAGAACCCGGTCATGGTCAGCTTCGCGCGCCAGGCTCCCTACACGCGGGGGATGGACGCCGTTCCGGATCTGCAGGAGATCTTCGACGCCATCTCGCAGGAATACGAGGCGTGTTGCGTCTACGGGAGAGTGTCTCCCGCCGACGCGATCCGCGATGCGGCGAAGAGAACAAGGTTGATCGTCGAGTGGAACCAATGACGGGAGCGTGGCTTTTCCGGAGAGCGAGGCGCAGCGACCGAAACGGATACTGGTTCATCCTCCCCTACTGCATCTTCTTCCTCGCGTTCGTCGCCTATCCCCTGATCTTTTCGTTCGTTCTGATGTTCAACCGCTGGAACATCGTCTCGCCGATGGAGTGGGTGGGGATGAAGAATTTTCTCCGCCTGTTCAGCGACCCTCTGTTTTACAAGTCGCTGAGTAATACGTTGTTGTTCCTTGCGATCCACATTCCGCTTCAGGCCGGGGTCGCCCTGGGGTTTTCTCTCCTCCTCCATTCGAAAATCAGGTTCAGGGGCGTGTTCCGGGCGCTCTATTTCTTCCCCGTGGTGGTTTCCGGCGTCGTCGTGACGATCCTCTGGCAGCAATTGTACTCGTTCGATTACGGCATCCTCAACCTGCTCCTGACCGACGTCGGACTGCCGCGGATCCCGTGGCTCGTCGATCCCGGCTTCTCGATGCCCTCGATCGCCGTCATGGCGACGTGGAAGAACGTCGGGATCTACATCGTGCTCTTTCTCGTGGGCCTGCAGAACATCCCGAAAGAGATGTATGAGGCCTCCGAGATCGACGGGGCAGGAAGGAGAAAGCAATTCCTCCACATCACGCTTCCGATGCTCAACCCGACGATCATCGTGATCGCGGTGCTTTCGACGATCGGCGGTTTTTCCTTGTTTATCGAGCCGTACGTGCTCACCGGGGGCGGACCGATGCAAAGCACGCTTTCCGGTATGCTCTATATCTATAACCAGGCCTTCTTTTTCAACCACATGGGGTATGCGGCGGCTCTCGGGTTCGTCTTCGCGCTGATCATCCTGGGCGTCGTCCTGATTCAACGCAAAGTGATCGAATCGGATCCGGGCGGATGAGAACCGCGTTAAAATACCTCCTCCTGGTCCTCGGCGCAATCGTCTTCGCCTATCCGTTTCTCTGGATGATCTCGGGCTCCTTCAAGCCGGAGCTGGAGATCAACGGATTCTCGCTCTGGTCCTCGAACTTCGTTCTGGCGGGATACCGGGCGGTCTTCACCAAGATCCCGATCATCAGGGCTCTGCTCAACAGCCTCGTCGTGTCGCTCTCCGTCACCGCATCGGTGGTCGTATTCGGCTCGATGGTCGGGTACGCGCTCGCGAAGCTCGATTTCCTCGGGCGCGGGGTTCTCTATCTGCTGATCCTCTTCACGATGATGATTCCCTTTCAGATCACGCTGATCCCGCAGTACATCCTTATGGTGAAGCTGGGCTGGACCGACACCTACCTTTCTCTCATTGTTCCGGCGATGATGAGCGGGTTCAGCATCATCCTGTTCCGCCAGTTCTTCATGAGCATCCCGGGTGCGCTGATCGACGCCGCAAGGATCGACGGATGTTCCGATCTCCGGATTCTCTTCCGGATCATCTGGCCGCTCTCCCGGCCGGTGATCATCACCGTGGCGATCCTCACCTTCATGGCGAGCTGGAACGACGTGCTCTGGCCCCTCCTTGTGGTCCGGGAGCGTTCGCTCATGACCATGCCGCAGATCGTGACGATCTTCGTGATCGGCGGCGAGGCGGAGACCCAGCTCGGATCTCTGCTCGCGGCCGCGACCCTCCTCGCGCTTCCGGTGACGGTTGCCTACGCGTTCTTCCAGCGGTATTTCATCGAGAGCATGGCTTCCTCAGGCATCAAGGGGTAATGGAATATCCAACCTACACCTATCCGGTGGGGTCGCTCGCCGCGGGCGCGAGCCTGGGAAACTACCATACGTTCGCCCGGCTTACCGCTGCCACGGACATGGTCGACCTCTGGAGCGCGCTCGACGATCAGTATTATGCGGGGCGTTGGACGATCGAATTCCTCGCAGGCGGGGAACTCCTCAACCCGCTCGAAACGCTCTTCAGTCCCGAGTCGCAGGAAACATTCTATCGTGGCCCGGGCGGGATCGAAATCAGAAAGCGATTCTTTATTCCCTTCTCGACCGACAGGCGAATCCAGGCGCGGCCTTCGGTCCTCCAGGCAGCCATTTTTATCATCCGGGTCGCTTCACCGCAGGGGATGCCGGTCGTCATCCGCCAGACGCTGACCTTCCCCCCGCAACCCGGGACGCTTTTCACCAAGCAACCCCCCGCGGACCAAACGTCAAAGAGGGTGCAAATCTTCCCCCGGGAGAGCTCTTTCGAGGTTCGTACCGTGGGAAGGGAGAGCGAGGCGAGGGTGATGGGGGCCTCCGCGGCGCCACGCTCGCATTCGATCTCGGGCGACTCCCTCACCATGGAATACGAACTGACCGCGCAACCGGGGAAACCTTCCGAAGCGTCGTTCGTGCTCGGATATTCCCCCGAAGGAATCCACGAAGCCCGAAAGATCTACCTTCTTTGCGGCGATGCCCGGACGCTTCTCGACGAAAGCAGGGCGGCCTATTCGGCCCTGCTTGCGGCGAGCGAGCTCCTGACGCCCGACCCGCTGATCAACAGGGGACTTCAGTGGGCGAAGATCAACAGCGTCCGCGTGCAGCAGAAGTACCGCGCCGGAGAGGCGTTTACGAACGATCCTCCCCAGGATATCGCGGTGATCCGCGATCTCGCCTGGTATGTTCTCGGTTCCGATTACTTCACGCCCGACTTCTCCCATAATCTTCTGGCGCTCGCCGAACGCCATGGCTTTCACAGGGACGGAAAACTGACGGAATTCATCCGCGCGAATGAAGAGCGTCCGGAACTTCACGACTACAAGCTCAACATCAACGACGATACGCCCCTCTACGTTTATGCCCTCCACCATCACGCGCTTCTTTGCAGAGAGGAGGACGCGCTCGAGCGGGCCTGGCCGCTGATGAAACGCGCCTGCGATTATATCCTCTCGCAGGTGGAGGACGGCCTCGTCCGGTGCCATGCCGCAGGAACGAACGTCTGGGGAATTTGCGGCTGGCGGAACATCATAGACGGCTACAATCTGACCGGAGCGGTCACCGAGATCAACGCCGAATGCTACGCCGCGCTCGAGTGCGCTTCCGAGACCGCGGGCCGGATCGGAAATCGGGAAGAGGCAGAATTCTATTCGGAGAGGGCCCGGCTCCTCCGTGAAGCGATCAACTCGCAGCTCGTGTCCGAAAAAACGGGCCTCTACCTCCTCAACCTGGCCAATGGCGGAACAAGGCATCATGATATCACCGGAGATCTCATCTTTCCGGTTCTCTTCAAGGCGGCCGACGCGGCGATGCGGAAGAGGATACTCGCCAAACTTACCGCCGGGGAGATCTGGACTCCCTTCGGCGCCCGCACGGTGAGCAAACACGAGCACAACTACGACCCGGACCTCGGCTGCCAGTTGCTCGGCGGAGTATGGCCGAACCTGACGGCATGGATCGCCCTCTGCAGCGGAAGCGACGACCCGGACAGGCTCGTCGAGGGGATGCGGAACATCTACGCACTTTCCGAAACCGCCCGGCCGGCGGATTTCGTCAACGTCGTCCCCGGAGAATTTCCGGAGCGTCTTCACGGAGAGAGCTTCCTCAGCAGGGGAATGGCGATGAGCCCGTGGATGCCGCCGACCTACTTCTGGCTGGGGATGGAAGGGCTGCTCGGCATCAGGCCCACCCTCGACGGCCTGGAGGTAAATCCCTGCATCCCCGCCGGCTGGGGCTGGATCGCGGTAAAGAACTTTTCTTACAAGGGGAGTCCCGTAACTCTCTTTTTCTGCGACGGGACATTGTATTCGAACATCTCCGTCAAAAGCTCGTTCCCCCTCAGACTCGGTGAGCTGGTGAAGACCTCCGCCGACACAGGCGCGATCCTCTGCGCCGGCCTGAGGAGTCCCGACGGGGTCGTACTCTTTGCGGCAAGCGCAGACGATGCACACGGGACGATCACCATTGAGGACGTCGGGCGCACGCTCCGTGAACCGGTACGCCTCCGCGCGGGGGAAGCAAAGGTGTGGGAGGTGACGACAACTCAGACCCAGCTTCAACCCGAAGAGAGAGAACCGTGATCGTGAATACTCGCCTTTTCTCAATCACCTCGTCATCCCGACATGCTTCAGGTCGGGATCTTTATTCTTTATCTCGCTCCCATGCTCCGCGTGGGAGCGTGGAAATGGGACGCTCTGCGTCCCGACCTGGTTGCGGCGCAGAGCGCCGCGGATTGCGTTCCCACGCAGAGCGTGGGAACGAGGCGGTGGATAAATTAACACGCGGTCTCCTCGCAGCACTTTTGCTCCTGCCGGCAATCCTCTCTGCGCAACAGGACCCGCTCCGGTATCGCTTCGACGGCCGTTACGGTCAGGTCGAGGTCGGAGGAGTCTATGCGGGCGCCGAATTTCATGAGAGCCGCCCGCTTCCGGCCCGGATCAGTTTCTACTATCCGGTCGCGAACAGCATCGACCTGAGCACCGACTACTGGAAACGGGGCGACTCCCGGCCGATGGCCCTCGGCATCAGGATCGGCAACGGCCCGAAGCGCTGGCTTGGCCGCAACGGATGGAGCTACACGCTCAGCCCGCACAAGGTGCGATTCGAATCTGAGGAAGGTCAGCTGGGTTGCGCGCTCCAGTACGAGTTCTGTCTCGACGAACCGGCCATGGTCGCGACCCTCGCCTTCACCAATAATTCCGCCTCTCCGGTTCCCCTTGAGGTCTATACCCACCTGAAGACAACCCTCCGCACCTGCCAGACATACGCCAGAAAAGATTCCGCGTGGAGCTTCTCCGACTCCTCCCTTGGCGCGGTCCTGGCGAATTTCGACGACTCCGATGCGGCCCGCGCGGCGGTTTTCGTGATGAACGCGGGCGCCCGCCCCGTCTACCGGTGCACGAGCGCGAGCCAGCTCGCAATCACCGACAGCGGAACATCGGCGTGGATCTCCCCGAACTTCACCCCGCCCCGCCCGGATGAATCGGGCGGGCGAACCATTCCCGCCGCAGCGTTCATCTACCGCGAACAGATCGCACCGCACGATTCTCTTGTGATTGTCCAGATTGTGGGGAGCTGCAAACGGATTGAACTGAAGCAGCGGCTCTCCCGGATCGCCGCCGGGTGGCGCGAGGAACTGAGCGGCTATGACCGGTTCGTCGTCCGGAAAGCGCGGGAAGAGGCGCGCTTCGTGACCGGCGATGAGTGGCTTGACCGCTCCGCGATCTGGGCCCGGGGGCTTCTCGCCACGAACCGGCATGCTCTCGACGGCGAGGTCGTTCCGATGCCCTGTCCGGCGGAATACAACTTCTTTTTCACGCACGACCTTATCCTGACGAACCTGGGAGCGGTCAATTTCGACCTCGATCGCGTTCGTCAAAACCTGTCGTACGTCGCGTCTCATTCGAAAGACCTCATCATCCCCCACGCCTACTACTGGCGCGACGACGGATACAAGACTGAATACTGCGATCCGGAAAACTGGAACCATCTCTGGTTCATCATCGTAACGGCGCGGTACCTCCGCCACTCGGGTGATGACTCCCTGGGGAATCTTCTCTACCCGCTTGTGACGAAGAGCCTGACAGAAATCCTTTCCCACCGGACCCCGGAAAACCTCATGCATGCCTACCGCCCCGATTGGTGGGACATCGGGCACCGCGAAGGCCCGAGATCCTATCTCACGATCCTCACCGTACGGGCGCTGCGGGATTACGTCTATATCAGCACCCTCCTGGGACACCGCTCTGAAGGCCTCCTCGAATACGAATACCTCGCCGAAGCGATGCAGAAGGCGCTGAACGACCGCCTCTGGGACGACTCGCTCAAGTACCTGATCAACTACAACGAAGGAAGAAAAGACGAGCACTATTATATGGGGTCGCTCCTCGGCGCGGTCTACGGCGAACTCGATCGATCCAGGTCGGAATCGCTCGTCGGGAGCGCCGCCTCGAAGCTCCTCCGTTTTCCGGCCGGCATCATGAATGTCGCTCCCCCCGATTTCCATACCGATTCCGCGCGGAGTTTTTTCCGCTTCGCGGGGAACGAAGCGGGCGACCCGTATCTCTACGCGAACGGCGGGATCTGGCCGCACGCGAACGCATGGTATGCGCTCGCGCTCAACTCGATCGGGCGGGCGGATAGCGCCCTGAAATTTGTGAAGGCGGTCATGACGCTCGACGGCGTGGCGCGGAGTCCGCAGGGGGTTCCCGCGATGTACGAATACCGGTTCTCCGATCACTCATCCCCGAAGTTCGGGATGATCGACAAGCCCTCGTTCATGTGGGCGGCCGGGTTCTATCTCAACGTGCTCTACGAGCTCTGCGGGTTCCGGGATAACGAATGGAACCTTTCTCTTGCGGAGGAGCTCCCCCTCATGCCCGATTCGATCCGTTGCACCTACGCCTTCGGCGGATCGCACGAAGTGACGCTGACAGGAAAGGCCGACCGGTTGCGTTCGATCGTGAGCGGAGGCCGGAGCCTGCCCTCGCTTGTCCTGCCGCTCGACGCCCGCGCCCCGGGCTCGCTCGCCGCAACCTACGGCACGCCCGAGACCCCTTACCTTGAGAGCGTCAACGCGATCCTGCAACACGCCGGGTATTCCGGGAATACCGGGACGATGACGCTGCTCCTCTCCTCCTTCAAGCTCCATCGGATCGCCGCACGCGTCATCTCACCCTTCTTTCTGAAGAAGATGTTGATCGACGGGAAGGCCAGAACCTCCTACAAGCGGTCGATCGGCCCCGACGGGCTGATCGAGTACCGCATTTCTCTTGTCGGGACCGACGCGCCCCAGACGGTGGAACTCAAATTTCAGAACAGATGAAAGTCGCGCTGTTTAACAAGCCGCACGACCTGACGGTCACGACGAAGCCCCTCCGCAAACTGGAGGCGGGAGAGGTGCTCGTCCGGGTGGACGCCTGCGGCGTCTGCGGGACGGACGTCCACATCGTGGAGGGAACCTCGCGTTCCACTCCTCCGGTCGTGCTCGGGCATGAATATGCCGGGGTCGTCGAGTCCGGGGCGCGCGGGGCAGGCAGCGGCAAGACCGGCCTCCGCGTGGCGGTCGATCCGAACATCTCCTGCGGCGCGTGCTTTTTCTGCCGCCGGGGCCTGGTGCATCTCTGTTCGAATCTCCGGGCGCTCGGTGTGGATATCGACGGGGGCATGGCCGAGTTCTGCATCGTTCCGGAGTCCCAGCTCCATCCGATCCCGGCCGGGATGTCGACCGAGGCGAGCGCTTTCATCGAGCCGGTCTCCTGCGCGATTCATGGAATCGACAGGGCGAACATCCGGCAGGGAGATGCGGTCGCCATCATCGGAGGAGGAACGATCGGACTCCTGATGCTCCAGCTCGCCAGGAATGCCGGCGCGGGAAAGACGATCGTTCTCGAGCCTTTGAAGGAAAAGCGGCAGATCGCCTCGCTTCTGGGAGCGGATCTGGTCTTGAATCCCTCCGACGGAGACCCGAATTCCGCCCTGCGCGATCTCTTCCCCGAAGGCACCGATGCGGTGATCGAGTGCGTCGGAAAGGTGGAAACGATGAAACTAGCGGTCGAGCTGGCCCGGCGCGGCGGAACCGTCGAATTCTTCGGCGTGAGCCCCCCGGGCGCCACCATCCCCGTGGAGCCCAACCAGGTTTATTTCAAGGAGCTGACGATCGTCGGTTCGTACGTGAATCCGCACACCTTCGGCCGTTCGATCGCCCTGCTCGACGCCGGGAAGGTCCGGACAGACCTCTTCCGGATAGACCAGTTCCCCCTCGACGGGGTGGGCGAGGCGCTTCGGCACCAGCGCGAGGGCCTGACGATCAAGAGCATCATTCTACCGCACTCATGAAACGGCCTGCTGAGGTTTCGTGCGTCGGTGAAGTGATCGTGGATTTCGTGTCGACGAGGGCGGGGGTTACGCTTGTAGATTCGCCCGGATTTTTGAAACATGCGGGAGGGGCGGCGGCGAACGTCGCTGTCGGACTTTCCCGGCTGGGCGTCCGCACCGCATTCCTCGGAAAAGTCGGGCGCGATCCCTTCGGGGAATTCCTGAAGCGCGAACTCGGGAAGCGGGGCGTGGACACCTCGGGCATCCGCACCGACGGCGCGCGCCGGACCAGGCTCGCGTTCGTCTCGCGGACGAAATCCGGCGACCGCGATTTCGCCTTCTGGGAACGCGATCCGGCGGATGAATTCATTGAGACCCGGGACATCGACTTCACGCAGATTTCAGGATCCAGAATCGTTCATCTGGGATCATTTCCGCTTCTGAGAGAGCCTGCACGCACGACCATGATAGAGATTGCGCAAAAGGCCGTACGATCCGGAATGGCGGTCTCGTTCGACCCTAACATAAGGTTGTCCCTCTGGAACTCCCGGCGCGAGGCAAAACACGTTTCTCTTGCCATGGTGAAGCTGAGCTCGATCCTGCGGCTGAACGACACCGAGGCGCAATTCCTGACAGGGAGCAGGAGCGTCCATGGCGCCGCGCGAAAACTCCTCGGCCTCGGACCGCTCATCGTCGTGATCACCGCCGGCGGGAGGGGATGCCACGCCTACACCGGCGGGACCTCGGTGTTCGTCCCCGGATTCAGGGTGAGGGCCGTCGACACGACCGGATGCGGGGATAGTTTTCTTGCCGCCCTGCTCTTCGGGATTCTGAAAAACGCAAACCGGTTCGGAGAGCTTCCTGCAACCGCGCTTGAGTCGATCTGCAGGTTCGCGAACGCGGCAGGCGCCCTGACGGCGACAAGATTCGGCGTCATTTCCTCTCTCCCGACCCGCTCACAGGTGGAGTCGTTTCTCGAACGAACATGGAGGGGCTCATGAAACGGGTGCTCGCGGCTTTCTCTCTTCTGCTGATGGTCCTGCCGATACTCTGCGCGCAGGAACAGGCAGGGCTCGTCAATTTCAATCACCTCCGGCACCTGACGGAGCGGATCGAATTTCTCGGAGACAGCGTCGATATTGTGCACGTCTATGCCAATTACCCCGATTACGGCTGGGTCGGCGCCGCCGAATCGGGGCTCGAGGGCGTCGCTTGCGTGGATGACGCCGGCCGGGCTGCCGTCGTCTATCTCCGCCATTATGAGCTCACCGGATCTGAAGAGAGCCGAAAGAGAGCGGTTTCGCTCCTGAAATTCATCGTGAAGATGGAAACTCCCGACGGCAAATTCTACAACTTTGTCCTTCAGGACCACTCCATCAATACCGGGGGCAAGACCAGCTTCAAGTCGTTCGGGTGGTGGGCCGCCCGGGCTGTCTGGTCGATGGGGCTCGGCTGCAGGATACTGGCCCCGAAGGATTCGTCGTTCGCGGCCATGCTTCGCCTGGGGGTGGAACGAACCTTCCCGAATATCGATTCGCTCCTAGCGGCCTACGGCAAGGAGAAAGAGGTTCGCCATCTTCGCATTCCGGGGTGGCTCTTCTACGAGTCTGGCGCGGATGCGACGTCTGAGCTGCTCCTGGGGCTGAACAATTATTTCGCGGCCACGAAGGATAAGAGGGTGAAGGGGTACATCGAGAAGCTCGCCCGCGCTCTTATGACGATGCAGGAGGGCGACCTGAAGACATTCCCCTACGGGTTGCACCGGTCGTGGGAGACGATGTGGCACATGTGGGGAAACGGCCAGACTCAGGCCCTCGCGCTCTCGGGCAGGATTCTGAAAGACTCGACGATGGTCGAATCAGCCAGGCGTGAAGCGGAAGGGTGGTACAGCCGTTTGCTCATCGAGGGGTTCATGAAGGAGCTCGACGTGGCGGACAGCACGAAGAGGACCGGGTTTGAACAGATCGCGTACGCCGTCCGTCCGATGGCGGTGGGCTTGATCCGGTTGTACGAAGCGACGAATGACCCCCGTTATCTCACGATGTCCGGATTGGCGGCCTCGTGGCTTCTTGGGAACAACGTCCTCGGGCAGCCGATGTACGATTCCGCAAACGGGCGATGCTTCGACGGAATCAGGGATTCGACGACGCTCAACAGGAACTCGGGCGCGGAGTCGACGATCGAAGCCCTCGCCACGCTTGTCGAGGTGGAGCAGCTCCCTCTTGCCAGGAAGTATCTTTATTACAAGAAGGTCTTCAGCCGGCGTGGTTCGGACTATATCTGTGGGCTCTTCCGCAATCCGGCCGGTGAGGAGCTGACACTCGCAATCGACCTGAAGAAGCCGGAGTTGCTGATTCTGGAAGGGACGAAGAGTGCGGAGTTTCAGGAAGCGCGAAAACATGATTGAGGCGGGGCCCGGTAGGCGCGACCTTCAGGTCGCGTTCCGTTTCGCGGGACAGAGACCGCAGCCTAAAGGCTGCGGCTACCGAATATCTAGAGGCATCGGTAGCCGCAAGCTTTAGCTTGCGGGATCCGGATAACAATCAGAGGTAGTTGGATGAGCAACGTACGGGTGATCATAATCGCCGCGGCCCTGGTCCTCAACGGGGCTGATCTCTCCGCCCAGCAAACGTCCGTTCCCCGCATCGATCTGATGCCCAACCGGCCGTCCCCCTATCTCATGCGCAACTGGAAAGAGGTCGCGCGAGGTTACGATTCGCTGGTCTTCAATTTCAACCTCACAGGCGCGTATCTTCCTCTTGTCTGGCTCAACACATCCCCCGTCAATTACCCATCCCATAACAGTTTCGGGCTCCACACGGTCGTCGGGACCAACGCCCCCGGATCGGCGGAGGGGATCAATTGCCTGCCGGCCGTCGTGAGCGCGACGCTCGCCGGTATAGATAAAAGCAACCAGAACGGTTACCCTTGGAGCCTGATGGCTGAAGAGTGGTTCAACCGGCGCGCAAGCCAGAATGTCTACAAGAACCACCCCGTGGACGATACGGGCGACGATTGGTGGTATGAGACGATGCCGAACGTCTTCTTCTACCAGCTCAACTCCCTCTATCCCGGGACGGGCGATTTCAACTACCAGTTCACCACGGTCGCGGACCGGTGGAACGAGGCCCTCCGTGCGATGGGCGGAAACACCGCGCCGTGGCAGGTCCCTAATATGAATCACCGTGGATGGTATCTCCAGACCATGACCCCGTACGATAACGGCGTGCGCGAGCCGGAAGCGTCCGGGGCCATCGCGTGGCTGTCGTACAACGCGTACGTCAATACAGGGGATGCGCGCTACCGTATCGGGGCCGAGTGGGCGATGGAATTTCTCAACGCGCAGGCCTCGAATCCCTCCTACGAGTTGCAGCTCCCGTACGGCACATACCTCGCCGCGCGGATGAACGCCGAGCTCGGAACGGCGTACGATGTCGATAAGATGGTGAACTGGTGTTTTAACGTGGGCCCCCTTCGCTCCTGGGGCGCCATGGTCGGGACCTGGGGCGGGTACGACTGCAGCGGACTGATCGGCGAGGTGAACGGGATCAACGATTACGCCTTCTCGATGAATACCTTCGAGCAGATCGGCGCGCTTGTCCCCCTGGTGCGGTACGAGCCGCGGTTTGCAAGAGCGATCGCAAAATGGGTCCTGAACGCGGCCAATGCTTCGCGGCTCTTCTATCCCAATTACCTGCCCGACAACCGCCAGGACAGCAGACAGTGGTCGAGCCACTACGATTCGGGCTCCGTGATCGCCCATGAGGCGCTTCGCCAGTTTAACGGAAGCACTTCGCCCTATGCGACGGGAGACGCCATCAGCGGCGGATGGGGACAGACGACGCTCACGCTCTACTCCTCCTCCCACGCCGGAATTCTCGGAGGGATCGTCGACACCACGGGGGTCCCGATGATCCTCAAGCTCGACGTTCTAAAAACGGATTACTACCATGCCCCGGCGTATCCGACCTATCTGTTGTACAACCCGTACGATTCTGCGGCGACGGTCGGCATCGACGCCGGACCCGGGCAACACGATCTCTACGACGCGGTCTCGAAAACATTTCTGAGCACGGGAGTAACGGGTTCCACCCCGCTCCTGCTCGGGCAGAATAGCGCAGCGCTGATCGTTGTCGCCCCCGCGGGCGGCGCGGTCGCTTACGATCTCGACAGGATGCTCATCGACGGTGTCGTCGTCGATTTCCATTCAGGGCATCCCGTTGCGAATTATCCCCCGAGGATCAAGGCTCTCGCGGCGGACAAGTCAACCCTCCTCCGCTCGGACACCGCCAGATTCTACTGTACCGCCTCCGACCGCAACGGCGACAACCTCACGTTCGTATGGCGATCATCCCGCGGAAGCGTGCTCGGCGCCGGGAGCTCTGTTCGGTGGGTCGCGCCCGATTCGATTGGGAGCGATACGGTGAGGTGCACCATCATGGACGGCCACGGCGGGGAGGACTCCGCGCGCGTTATCCTCAGCGTGGCCGCCTTTATCGACCATCCTCCCTTGATATCGAAAATGGCCGCTGACCCGAGGAAAATCGACCTGGGATCGGGGACCCAGTTGGCCTGCAGCGCAAGCGACCCCGACTCCGACTCTCTCACCTACACATGGGCATCGAACCAGGGTTCCGTTGCCGGCTCAGGGCCCACGGTGAGCTGGACCGCCCCCTCTGTTGCCGGCAACTACTTTATTTATTGCACGGTCGACGATGGGCGCGGCGGTGAGGCGCTCGACAGCATCGGCATTGAAGTGAGAGATTTTTCGCTGGTTCAGAACGGAAACATGTTGGCCTATTTTCCGCTTAGCGGCAACGCGGTCGATTCAAGCGGTTTCAACAACAACGGCGCCCTCCACAACGTCACGTTCGTGGCCGACCGGAACGGCGCCGCGGGGAGAGCCGCTTCGTTCAACGGAACAACGGGGTATATAGACGTTCCCAATTCCGCGGGCCTCAATTTTCAACAGGCGATCACGGTGAATTTCTGGATGAAAATCGGCGCTTTTTTTACCCGGGAGCAATATCCGCTTTCCCATGGGAACTGGCAAAATCGCTGGAAGCTCTCCATCACGAATAATCATCTCCGGTGGACTGTGAAGACCTCAGCCGGAATTAAGGATCTCGACTCCGAGACCGAACTCACGACCGGGACCTGGTACAACGTGACGGGGCTCTACGACGGATCGGATTTTGAGCTTTACCTGAACGGCAACCTTGACGCATTCTCGACCTGGTCGGGTCCAATTCTGACGACCACGATCGATCTCACCGTCGGGCAGGATCTCCCGACGGAACAGACGTACAACTTTCAGGGAGTGCTCGACGAGATCCGCATCTACGACCACCCGCTGACAGTCAATCAGATTCAGGGGCTTGCGAGCGGCCTCTCCTCCGCCGGGCAGGATCCAGTCGTCCCCAACGGCTTCATGTTGAGCCAGAACTATCCGAACCCGTTTAATCCCGTCACGCGCATCGATTATTCCGTTCCGGCCGCGCCGGGACACAACGACAGAAATTTCCGGGCGGGCCGCGTAGTGCTCGCGGTTTACGATCTGCTCGGCCGCGAGATCGCGTTGCTGGTCAATCAGGATAAGAGTCCGGGAACGTACCATGTCACATGGGATGCCGGCAACCAGCCGGGCGGCGTCTACTTTTACCGGCTCACGACTCCCGGTTCGCAGATGACGAGGAAACTGCTGCTGATACGGTAGCCGGACCGGTAGCCGCAAGCTTCAGCTTGCGGGCTTTTCTCGCTCCCACGCTCCGCGTGGGAGCGGACCGCATCCTAAAGGCTGCGGCTACCGATACGAATGGTAAACTGCATTCCACTAACTTAGGATCTCATCCGATCATGACAAAATCTATCAATCTCAACGGGCGATGGCAATTCAGGGCGGTGGATAAATACCGGACCCTCCCGCCGAAATCCCGGAGCCTCACGCGCTGGATGAAGGCGTCGGTCCCGGGGACGGTCCACACCGACCTGCTGGCCAACAAAAAGATTCCCGATCCGTTCTACCGGCTGAACGAGTCTGCGGTTCAATGGGTAGATTCGGTGGCCTGGGAGTACCGCCGCTCATTCCGGATTCCGGCCCGTCTCTTGAAGACGTACAAGCTCGAGCTCGCGGCCGCGGGGCTCGACACCTACGCGACGATCCGGATAAACGGAAAATCGGCGGGATCCTCCTCAAACATGTTCATCGAGCACAGGTTCGATGTGACCCGGTATCTCCGTGCGGGGATGAACAGGATTGAGATCCTCCTCGATGCGCCCGAGGTGCGTGCGAACCGTCTTGAACAGAAACACGGCAGGCTCGCCGTCTCCCACAGCCCCCAGCGCGTGTACGTCCGGAAGGCCCAGTACTCCTTCGGCTGGGATTGGGGGCCGAAACTGACCACATCCGGCATCTGGCGCAGAATTTCGATCGAGGCGACCCCGTATGTTCGGTTGGCGCATCCCTTCGTCAAGGTCCTTTCGGTTTCCGGGAGTGAGGCTCATCTCGAACTCTCCGTGGATATCCGGGGAATATCCGCCGGGCCGCTCGAGCTTCGCGCGATGGTCAAAGGAGGAAGGACCTCTTTCGAAGCCGTGAAGGTCGTGAAAAAACACCGTGAGACGCTTCGTATTCGCATCCCCGACCCCGAGCTCTGGTGGCCGAGCGGATCGGGGAGCCAGCCGTTGTACTCCGCCCTCTTCTTCGTGTCGATCGGAGGAAAGGTGGCGGACAGGGTTGAGACCACATTCGCAATTCGCACGGTCAAACTCCTCCAGGATCGCGACAGGGAGGGAACAACGTTCATCATCGAAGTCAACGGCGTCAAGACCTTCTGCAAGGGAGCCGATTGGATCCCGTGCGATACCTTTCTTCCGAGGGTTTCCGATGAGACCTACACGACGCTCCTGACGATGGCGCGGGACGCTCACATGAACATGATTCGCGTCTGGGGGGGCGGAATCTACGAGGAGGAAATCTTCTACGAGCTCTGCGACCGGCTCGGACTGATGGTATGGCAGGACTTCATGTACGCCTGCGGGGAGTACCCCGAGGAGCCGTGGTTCCTGAATCAGGCTCGTGATGAAGCTGAATCCGTCGTCCGAAGATTGCGCAATCACGCGAGCATCGTCCTCTGGTGCGGGAACAACGAATGCGAATGGTCGTATTGCACCGATCATCCGGGGAAGAAGCCGGACGACATGAGGGGGGCGAGGATTTTTCGGGATATCCTGAAGCGCGTCTGCCGGGAACTCGACGGAACGCGGCCCTACTGGCGAAGCTCTCCCTTCGGAGCGGGCTTCCCGAACGCCGAATCGAACGGCAACCATCACCAGTGGACAGTCTGGAGCGCGTGGAAGGATTACACCGGATACGAAAAGGATTCTGCGCGATTCGTGACGGAGTTCGGCTTTCAGGCCGGGGCCGACCCGGAAACGATGAAGGAGGTGACACTGGAATCGGACCGCCACATCCAGAGCGCGGTGATGGAACGCCACAACAAGCAGGTCGAGGGGACGGAGCGGCTGATCCGTTTTCAGGCGGCGCATTACCGCCTGGGGGAAAGGTTCGACCGCTTCCTCTATAAGAGCCAGCTGGTCCAGGCGCATGCGCTGAAATGCGGGGTGGAGCACTGGCGGAGGAGGAAGTTCCTCTCGGCGGGAGCTCTCTTCTGGCAATTGAACGACTGCTGGCCGGTCAGCAGCTGGGCGGTGATCGATAGCGGGCTCCGCCCCAAGGCGGGGTACTACTTTGCAAAGAGGTTTTACGCTCCCCTGCTCGTCAGTTTCAAGGGGGTCCCGGAGGGGGTCGAAGTGTGGGTCACAAACGACCGCACAGAACCGGCGGCGGGCTCGGTTGCGATCGCTCTTCGCTCAGTCGAAGGGAAGCAGGCCTGGCTGAAGGTGGTGCCGCTCAGCGTACCGCAAAACACCTCGCACCGGGTCTTTACGATCGATCGCGGGCGCTATGAGGACTTTGATCCGTCGATTCATTATCTTCATGCGACTCTGCGCGACCAGGGAGCGCCGCTCTCCGAGAACCGGTTCTTCTTCCTGGAACCCAAACACCTCGGCCTGCCTCGCGCGCGCGTGACCGGGACGTTTCGCAAGACGAAGGATGGAACGGTGGAATTAAAGCTCCGCTCGGATAAATTCGCAATGGGTGTCTGCGCTCGCATCCACGGCGGGGAGACGACGTTCAGCAACAACTTCGTGGATCTCGACGCAGGCGGCGCTGTGACCATCGTCGTCGCGTCGCGGTTCGGGATCAAAGAATTACAGAAAAAGCTTTCGCTCGGTTGGCTCTAGGCGTTTGTCCAGCTTTGTCACCCTGAGCCTACGCTTGTCATCCTGAGCGAAGCGAAGGATCTCTGCGCTAGATGAATTAGGATGACAGATTCTTCGTCGCTTCGCTCCTCAGAATGACAATCGAAAGGAAAAAACTACAATGCGCTTCGTAACATCGATTTTACTCATACTGTTCTTCACCGCCGGGTTCGCCCACGCCCAGGTTGCCGCACCGCCTGCCGCGGCCGCGGCGCCTGCCCCGCCACCGTCCCCCTCTTCCGGAATCCGGAACAAGATTGCCGCAGGGGACCTCTTGAGCGCGGAGTCGATCCTGGAGGTGCACCGCGCGAAAAATGGTGAGGACGGCCCCTGGCTCACGGCGCTTTCGTGGCTCGCCCGCGGCGCGCTGCTGGTGGGCGACACCATGAAGGCGGGACGATACGCCGCCCAGGTGCGCGCGAGCTGCGCCGACCGGATGGCACACGGCACCGAGATGAAAAAAGATCATGACCTCGAGTACGCTTTCGGTACGGCGATCGAGGTGGAGGCCCAGCTCCTTGAGCGGTCCAAAGGTGTCTCCCGGGCCGCGGAGTATATCAACGGGGAGCTTGCTCAGGTGAAAGACCCCGTATCACTGGTTTCACGGCTCAACAAACGCCTCAATATGCTGACGCTTGCAGGAAAGCCTGCGCCCGAGCTGAAGGTCGAAGATTTCGTGGGGAACCCGCCTCCGACACTCGCCTCGCTTCGCGGCAAACCGGTTCTCCTCTTCATCATGTACCAGGGGTGCGGCGACTGCAAAGCGCAGGAAGCGACGCTCGCCCGTGTCAAGTCGCGTTACGAGAAGAAAGGGTTGCAGGTGGTGGCGCTCACCCGCTATTACGACGAGGATTCAGTCCGGGTGCATGAAAAATTCATGATCGACAGCGTCTGGAAGTCGGTCTACGCCGACGTGGGAGCCATTCCCATCGTGATCAGCACCGCATCAATGGAACGATACGGGGGTTCCAGCACGCCGACGTTCGTGTTTGTGGATGGTGAGGGGATCGTGAGGGGATATACTCCGACAAGATTGACCGAGGCGGAATTTGACCGGTTCCTCGAACCGATCATGAAGTGAAGTAGTGGTAGCCGCAATCTTAAGATCGCAGCAAGAAAAAGCCCGCAGCCTGAAGGCTGCGGCTACCTATCACAATGGGTATCGGTAGCCGCAAGCTTTAGCTTGCGGGTTCTGAGCCTTGCGTGCTAAGAATTGAAGAACCGCTCGATCTCGGCCCTGGAAATCCTCCCCGCGAGAACCACACTATCGGCCCCCGCGTACGGAAAGTAGCAGTCCCCCCCGTAGAAGTGAGCTCCGCAGACGAAGAGAACGTTATTCACACCAAGTTCCGGGTCGCCTGACGTCTCCGCGGGAGTCTCCGGGCACATCAGCATTTCATTCCTCCCTACCACGAGCGAGCCCGACTTCCACTCCAACGAAGCTATCCCCAAATCGTACTCCCTCGTTCCATCCACCGCCCGGTTGCCGATATGATAGAGCATCAGGTGGCGGTCCGATACCCGCATCGGCGGCGCTCCTCCCCCGATCCATGTGTCTTTAAACGGAGGATTCGGAACAGGCTTCATCAAGACTCCGCGGCTCTCCCATTCGCCGAACAGGCCCGGGCTCTGAGCCCAGTGAACGCACATCGGATCTTCGCCTTCCATCGGGCGATGGAGCATGGTGTATTTCCCGCCCATCTGCTCCCCGAACAGAATCGCATTCTTGTTGTCGATCGTGTTGATTTTGCCTTGAAGCAGGCCGTGTTTTTCCCAGCGGACGAAATCAAGCGTTGACGCGACAGCGATGCGGATCTTGTTTTTCGGTGTTCCCGATCCGTACGCCGTGTAGATCAGGACAAACCTTTCGCCGACCTTCGTAATCCGCCCGTCCTCCACCCCCAGGTTGTCGTACGGCGTGTCAGGAAGGAGAACCGGCGCATCGTGCCGGGCAAGCAATTCCAGTTGGGGGGAAAGGAGAGCCAACCCCATCGAGGACGGGGCCACCCCCGTGCCCTTGACCGTCGCTCCCTGCGCCCGGTAGAGGAGAACGCACAGCGCATCCCGTCCGGCGAGTGAATCCCTTGTGCGGCGGTCGAAGGGAGAACTGGCGACAATCTCCGCGATCCGGTCCCGCCCTTCGACGAGGACAGACGCGGGGTTAAACGTGACCTTGCTCTCCCAGGGATGGGCTGTGATCTTTTCCAGAACCGGTTTGCCGCCGTGCAGCCGTTCGACTCTAACTGTGGACGGGAGGGGAGTCACTCGGTGGAGTGTTCATGGAGGCTGTGCAGAATTTCGTCGAAGTAGGGCTTCTCCTTCAATCCCGCGCGGGAGCCCGGGAACTCCAGAATGCTGATGTCGGCGCTCTCATCTTCGAAATCGTTCAGGACGACCGCGCAGCGCTGATCGTGGGAGAGACGGATGTTGTCGATCACCGGAAAGTCGAAAAAGTCGACCCAGAATTCCACGACGCTCGGGTCGGTGGATGCGAGCGAGGTATCGGCGAGCGTCCTTACCTCGAGGCGCACCTTCAGGCTTCGCGTCTTCAGGTCGGCCTCGAGCGCGAAGATCCTGAAGTTCCGCAAGGTCTCCCCCACGGCGAGCGTGTCGTCATCAAGCTCCATGCCGCCGGGGGTATTCCGGAGGGTATCAAGGTCGATCCTCCGCTGGAATTTCTTGCCCGCCTCCTCCAGCACCCACATTTGTTTCCGCGTCACCTCCCGCGCCACCGTTTCGAGACGCGTCTGGAACTCCTGGCGCTGTGTCGTATCCCTGAGCCGCGTGATTTCCCGTTGCAGATGAAGGAACAGGGGCTTGAGGTTGAGGGATTCGTGAAAGTTCTCGGTCAGAAGCTCAAGGTTGAGGACCTGCGACTCGAGGGAGCCCGCCGACGTGCCGGCGGAAAGGAACGATCCGATGATGGAGTTGAACATGTCCTTCCGCAGCGCGCTTTCCGATTCCTCCCGCTTGCTCATCAGTTCGGAGTAGAGGCGCGAATTGGAATCGAGCGCCTGCCGGGACTCGATCACTCTCGAACCGTAGAACCCGAGCCCTGCCACCGCCAGGGCGGTCAGAAGGCCCCCGACCGGTTCGAGGATGACCTTCGCCTTTTCCCATCCGTCTTTTTTGCCGGGCTGGTCGTTCTCTCCGGATTCCGCCATCGTTATTTCCTCTTCAGCGTATAGACCGTGTCCTTCTTCTCGATGGTGAAGTCATAGCGGGTCGATTTCGGATACGAGAAGATCTGGATCGAGGGAGCTTTCTCTGCGAAGTGGACCGTCAGCGAACACTTCCCTTTTTCGGCGACGTACAACCGGTACGACCCGTACGCGTCGGTCTCCCCGCTATATGTTTTCGCCGAGGAGGTGATATCGACCTTCACTCCCTTGGGCAGGACTTTTCCGTCCGCCTTGATCGTACCGAACACCTCGCCCGCGAGAGCGGAGGAAACAGGGAGGAGAATCAAGAGGAGACAGAGAGCGGCCGCCGGCGCACCTTGGAACGAATATTTACTTTTCCGGATATTGATCATGCAGAGATTCCTTTTGGTGTTAAACCAAGTTATCCGAACCGTGAGAGAAAGTCAAGTCACCGCATTCCTGGGTTGTGTCTCGTTTTGTCATCCTGAGCGAAGCGAAGGATCTTGCCGGTCGGAAAGTCGAGATCCTTCGGTCGCTACGCTCCCTCAGGATGACATATTGGGGGAAATCGATACACAACCCATTCTTGTTTTCCTCCTGCGATCTTCTTAACTTGCCCTCCGTCGGGAGCGCTGCAACTGTAGCAACCACACGGCTGGAAGATTTGTTCCCCTGGGAGCGGGAATCCCCGCTTCGGCGGGTTTACTCAGAACCACCACTCAACGATGACAGACCAGGACAGGCTCGATCAGCTCTGCAGTAACACCCTGCGCACGCTCGCGATGGACGCGGTCCAGAAAGCCAATTCGGGACACCCCGGCATGCCGATGGGGATGGCGACTTCCGGATACGTTCTCTGGACACAATTCCTCCGCCACAATCCCTCAAATCCGGACTGGGAAAACCGCGACCGCTTCGTCCTCTCGGCGGGACACGGGTGCATGCTTCTCTATGGCCTCCTGCATCTCACCGGATACGATTTGAGCCTTGAAGACATCAAACAATTCCGGCAGCTCGGCAGCAAAACTCCGGGGCACCCCGAGTCGCATCTTGTCCCGGCGATCGAAACGACCACCGGACCGCTCGGCCAGGGGTTTGCCGTTGGAGTCGGCCTCGCGATCGGGGAGAAGTTCTTCGCGGCCCGGTACAACCGCCCCGGTTTCGACATCGTCGATTACCGCGTCTACGCGATCGTGAGCGACGGCGACCTGATGGAGGGAGTCGCCTCCGAGGCGGCCTCGCTCGCCGGCCATCTGCGACTGGGAAATCTGATCTATCTCTACGACGATAACCACATCTCGATCGAAGGAAACACCGATATCACTTTCACCGAAGACACGGCCCGGCGGTTCGAGGCCTACGGATGGCACGTGCAGGTGCTGCCCGACGGCAACGACGCGGGTGCGATCGCCGGAGCGATCCGGAAGGCCCGGGAAGTGACCGATCGCCCCTCCCTGATCAAGATCAGGACGCACATCGCCTACGGGAGCCCCAACAAGCAGGACAACGCCGAGGCGCATGGCGCGCCGCTCGGCGAGGACGAGGTGAGGCTCACGAAGAAAAACCTCGGATGGGATCCGGACAAACAATTCTATGTTCCGGAGGAGGCTCTGAACCGGTTCCGCGAGGCTATTCCGAACGGGAAGAAATCCGAGTCGGAATGGAACGAGATGTTCGACCGTTACAGCAAGGCATTCCCGGACCTTGCCCGGGAGTGGAAGCAGGGGAAGAGCCGGATGTACGGTGACGCGTGGAAGGAAGCCATCCCGTTGTTTTCGCCGGCGGACGGCGACATTGCGACACGCCAGGCCTCCGGAAAAGTGCTGAACGCGATCGCGCCGCACCTTCCGGCGCTGATCGGCGGGTCGGCGGATCTTGCTCCCTCCACCAACACTCTGACGAAGGGGGGCGGCGACTTCGAGCCGGCCAGCGAGACCGGGCGCAACTTTCATTTCGGGGTGAGGGAACATGCCATGGGCTCCGTCCTGAACGGTCTCGCACACACGAGAGGCATTATCCCCTATGGTGCGACCTTTCTGATATTCTCAGATTACATGCGTCCCGCCATCCGACTTGCGGCGTTGATGGGGATCAGGCCGATTTACGTCTTTACGCACGACAGCATCGGACTCGGCGAGGACGGCCCGACTCATCAGCCGATCGAGCAACTCGCCTCTCTCCGCTCCGTCATTAATCTCAAAGTGATCCGGCCGGCGGATCCGAATGAAACCGCCCAGGCCTGGAAAATAGCCATCGAACAGATGGACGGACCGGTGGCAATCGTCCTGACGCGGCAAAAAGTCCCGACCATCGACCAGGGCAAATACGCCCCCGCCCACAACCTCTCGCGCGGCGGGTACGTTCTTTCGGAAGCCCCCAACGGGGCTCCGGAAGCGATCCTGATCGGCACCGGCTCTGAGGTTCAACTCGCGCTCAAGGCCCAGGAACTTCTCGGGAAATCGGGAATCCAGGCACGCGTCGTCAGCATGCCCTGCACGGAGTTGTTCGACATGCAACCGGACGAATACAAGGAGTCTGTGCTTCCAACTTCGATCACCGCGCGCGTCGCGGTCGAGGCGGGAGTGAAGTTCGGCTGGGAGCGGTACATCGGCGCGCTCGGAGAATTTGTAGGGATGTCGGGCTACGGCGCTTCCGGGCCGGGCGCCGACGTCATGAAACACTTCGGGTTCACGGCGGAGCACGTTGTGGAACGGACAAAAGCCTCGCTCTCCCGGCAAGCTCCGATATCGCTCGTGCCGCAGAGAGAGAACTGATCCAACCCCCACTGGAGACCGCGTACAACTGAGATGGCCGCAGAAGCGCAACAATCGAATGAGTTCAAGCGGCTCGCGGCGGAACGCGCGGTCGAATTTGTCGCAAGCGGCATGGTCGTCGGACTGGGCCACGGCACGACGTCGGCGTTCGCCATCGCGCGTCTGGGCGAGCTCCTCCGGACGGGGAGCTTAAGCCGCATCACGGGGATCCCCTGCTCGAAACAAACGGAGGCCGGGGCCCGGCAGGCCGGTATTCCGGTCGGGACGCTCGACGACCACCCCTCCATCGACATCGTGATCGACGGCGCCGACGAAGTGGATCCGAAGCTGAACATGATCAAAGGCGGAGGCGGCGCCCTTCTCCGGGAGAAGGTCGTCGCCGAGGCGAGCAAGCGGCGGGTCTATATCGTCGATGAAACGAAACTTGTACCGGCTCTCGGCACCCTCCGGGCGGTCCCCGTAGAGGCGATCCCTTACGCGTCAAAATCTCTCTTCCCTTACCTCCAATCTCTCAAGACTCAGCCGGGCTTGCGCATGGCGAACGACGGCTCCCTCTTCCTGACCGATCAGGGAAACGTGATCATCGATTGCAAGACAGGCCCGCTTTCCCAGCCCGAGGATCTTGCGGCCGCCCTCCGCTCCCGCGCCGGAATCGTCGAGCACGGATTGTTCCTTCACCTCGCCACAGACGTGATCGTGGCGGGACCGAAGGGCATCAGGCACCTGAAGCCATGAGCACTTCCATCGTCATCTTCGGCGCGTCCGGAGACCTCACTTCACGAAAACTCATCCCGTCGCTGTATGGCAATTTCCGGAAGAAACGGTTGCCGGAGAAGACGACCATCACCGGTTTTTCCCGCACCCAATGGTCTGATGACGCCTTTCGCGCTGAGATGAAGGCGGCGCTGCAAAAGTTCGCTCCGGAGAGCTATGAAGAGGCTTCCTGGCGCGAATTTGCGAAGAGCATTTTCTATTGTGCGGGCGATATTGAAGACCCGCCGGCGTTCAAAGCTCTGGCGGCGAAGATCAATCTGACGGGAGACCCCTCCCAGAATTGCCTCTTTTATCTCGCGACGGCGCCGCGCTTCTTCCCCATCGCGATCGCTGCCCTCGGCAACGCGGGCCTGTTGCGGGAGACGGACGGGTCGGGGAGCCGTAGGATCATCGTTGAAAAGCCGTTCGGCCGCGACCTCGAGTCCGCTCTCGAGTTGAACAGGCAGCTTCACGCCGTCGCCCGGGAGAAGCAGATCTACCGGATCGACCATTACCTCGGAAAAGAGACCGTCCAGAACCTCCTCGTCTTCCGGTTCGGCAACGCTGTGTTCGAGCCGATCTGGAACAGGAATTACGTCGATCATGTCCAGATCACCGTGGCCGAGACCGTCGGCGTGGAGCACCGTGCGGCATACTATGACACTGCCGGCGTCCTCCGGGACATGTTCCAGAATCATCTGATGCAACTGCTCACGCTCGTCGGAATGGAGCCCCCCGCCATCGTCGAGGCCGATGCGCTGCGCGACGAGAAGGTAAAAGTCCTGCGGGCGATCAGGGAAATCTCCGAAGAATCGATCGCGCGCTATTCGGTGAGAGGACAGTACGAAGGATACACGTCCGAGGAAGGAGTGAACCCCTCCTCCACGACGCCGACTTTCGCCGTGCTCCAGCTCTTCATCGATAATTGGCGATGGCAGGGCGTTCCGTTCTACCTCCGGTCCGGCAAGATGCTGAAGGATAAACTGTCCGAGATCGTGATCAAGTTCCGCCGGCCTCCGCTTCAGATGTTCGACGTCCAATCGGGAATCACAGAGCTCTCGACGAACCATTTGAGCATTTGCATACAACCCGACGAAGGGTTTCACTTCCGGTTCCTCACAAAGGTGCCGGACGGCGGGATGGAAACCCGGCAGGCCGATATGAATTTTCACTTCCGGGAATCGTTCGGGGGACCGGCGATCCCCGAGGCCTACGAGCGCCTGCTGCTCGACGCCCTGAACGGCGACGCGTCGTTGTTCGCACGGAAAGACGAGATCGAGCTCGCATGGAAGATCACCGACTGCGTCCAGGCGGGCTGGGACACCTCGTATGCCCCTCCCCTCTCTATATATAAGCGCGGGTCGTGGGGTCCCGCGAGCTCGGACGATATGCTCTGGAGGGACGGCCGGTGGTGGACACAGCACTGCTCGTCGCATTCAGAGGCGCACCCGGCGGGGCCTTCGTAGGAGCCCGGGGATGGCGGTTTCTCCCATACTCCGGATCTTGAGCGGCCCTGCAGAACTGGCCGGGGCAGCGTGCGGGCGGATCGAAGAAATCATCGATCACTCGCTCGGCGAGAGGGGGGTCTGCTCGGTGGCGCTCTCCGGCGGAGAAACACCACGGGCGGTTTACCGCCTCCTTGCGGCAGACAAATACAAGGTGTCGATCAATTGGACGCGCGTCCACGTTTTTTTTGGCGACGAGCGGCTGGTCCCGCCCGACGATCCGGAAAGCAATTTTGGAATGGCGCAGAGCGCAATGCTCTCCCGCCTCCCCATCCCCCCCGGAAACATCAACCGCGTTCGGGGAGAGCTGCCCGCGGGCCAGGCGGTGGAAGAATATCGGCGGCGCGTGAAGGAGTTCTTCGGAGACGGACCGGTCCTGTTTGATCTTGTGCTGCTCGGCCTGGGGAAGGACGGGCACACCGCATCGCTTTTCCCCGGCTCGGACGCTCTCTCGGAATCGGAGGCGAGCGTTACAGCCGTTCTCGCCCCGGGTGTGAAAACCCAGCGCGCAACTCTGACACTGCCCGTCATCAATAACGCCCGGCACATCCTGTTCCTTGTTACGGGCCGGAGCAAAGCGACGATCGTCAGGGACGTCCTGGCGGCGGAACATCCCGCCCCCGCATTGCCCGCAACGATGGTACGTCCCGTCAACGGGGATGTTGAGTGGGTGATAGACTCCGATGCGGCGTCGCAGCTCACGGAGGATGTGCGAAGTCTCTTCAGATCACCAGAGCAGAGGACCGGCGGATGAAAAACGATTTTGGCATGCTCGGATTGGGCGTGATGGGGCAGAACTTTGCGCTCAACCTGGAGCGGAACGGTTTTTCGGTGTCGGTCTATGAGCGGGTTGCCGACGTGACCAGGACATATATGCAGGGTATGGCGGCGGGAAAGCGGATTACGCCCACCTACGCTGTGAAGGAATTTGTGGAATCTCTCTCCCTCCCGAGGCGCATTATGATGCTGGTGAAGGCGGGAGAGCCCGTCGACATCACCATCCAGCAACTCCTTCCGTTCCTCGAACAGGGCGATATTCTCATTGACGGCGGCAACTCCTTCTATCGCGACACCGAACGGCGGGCGAAGGACCTTGAGGCGAAGGGGCTCAATTATATCGGCATGGGAGTTTCCGGCGGGGAGGAGGGGGCGCTGCACGGACCGAGCCTGATGCCGGGGGGAACGCAGCGGGCGTATGCCACCCTCGAGCCGATCCTAAAGAAAGTCGCAGCCAGAGCGGTGGAGGACGGCGACCCGTGCGTCACGTACATCGGCCGTGGAGGGGCCGGGCATTACGTCAAGATGGTGCATAACGGGATTGAATACGGCGACATGCAGCTGATCGCCGAATCGTACGACCTTCTGAACCGGGCCCTGGGACTCAAGGCGAAGGAGTTCAGCCAACTTTTTTCCGAATGGAATCAGGGCAAGCTCGCCTCCTTCCTCATCGAATCGACAGCCCACGTTTTTCAGGTGATCGACCCCGACACCGGTACACCCCTCGTCGATATGATCCTCGACAAGGCGGGCCAAAAGGGTACGGGAAAATGGACGCTTCAGGATGCGGCCGACCTCGGCGCGGCGGTCCCGACCATCGCAGCGGCGGTCGACGCGAGAATTCTCTCCGGCCAGAAAGAGGAACGGGTCCGGGCCGCGGGCGTTCTGAAGGGCCCCTCTCCCGTCCGGAAAGCCAACGGGCAACGGAAACTGGTCGATGCGGTGCGCGACGCGCTGTACGCCTCGAAGATCTGTTCCTATGCGCAGGGGCTCTCCTTACTTCGTGCGGCTTCGCGGGAATACGGGTACGATCTCAATCTCTCCGCGATCGCAAGAATCTGGCGGGCAGGTTGCATCATCAGGGCGACCCTTCTCAACGACATCATGAACGCGTTCGCGGCCGATCCTGCGCTTCCAAATCTTCTTCTCGACGCTAAATTCGGGGGCGCGGTAGCAGAGGCACAGGACGGATGGCGATCCGCATTAATGACTGCGATCGAGCTCGGAGTCCCGATGCCTGCGATGAGCGCTTCGCTCGCGTACTACGATTCGTACCGGAGCGAACGGCTCCCGGCGAATCTCATCCAGGCCCAGCGCGACTTCTTCGGAGCCCACACGTTTGAGAGGATCGATAAGCCCGGTTCCTTCCACGCCGCATGGATCGTGAAGTGAGAAGGCGAGGATCGGTCAACAGGTTTCTGACGTTGTTTCTGCTGCTCCTGAGCGGTTCTTGTGTGCTGAAAGCGCAGACGGCGCCGGGCGGGATCGTCATCACCGTCACAGAGGGAGGGCCGGGCCGGGGAGGTTCGTCGAAGAACTATCTCAACGGATACCGGAAGAACGTCAGCGGCCAGACCATCACCTACCACTCTTCCCATCCCGATGCGGAGCTTGCCCTGATCGTGCGGGCGAACGCCGAGGTAGGATCGGCGTCGTGGGAAACGGATACGCTGGTCGATTCCGATCAGGATGATTTCTATAATTTCGTTTGGCTCGCAGGGTTGGACCGCGCAGGCTGGGGAGAGAACAAGATCGAGCATAAATTCAAGCTCTCGATCAACGGAGAACCCTGGTTCGCGTTCCGGAATTTCAAGGACTCGACCGCCCCGCACTGGCATGTCGCCGGAAAGTCCGGCTCGGAGCTCTCCTTCGAATCGCGGATGACCGACAAGTTCGGCGACCTCTTCGGGTACATGTTCCTCAGAATTCCCAAAAACCTCTT
The DNA here is from genome assembly GCA_036522515.1 of Bacteroidota bacterium. Classification (NCBI taxonomy): domain Bacteria; kingdom Pseudomonadati; phylum Bacteroidota; species Bacteroidota bacterium. Next base: position 49,236 of record DATDFQ010000054.1, on the reverse strand, counting down.
TCCCGCCGGCTCGCCGATCACCCTTCAGGTAAGCAGCGAGGATGACGCAAACCTCGAATGGTACATGGCATTCCAGTACCGGTTCAACTTCACCCCGAGGCTTCGGGTCGAACCCGCGCTGATGCGGACCGGAAACCGGACGACGCAATTCATCCGGCTAAGCCTCGATAACCTCGACGCCGGCAGGGGACTCGAGATCGACGCCCCCGGCGAAGAGCCCATCAAGAAACCGCTGAACGTCGGCGCCAACATTTTCGTGATTCCGGTACCTCCCGTCGCGGCGGAGACGACCGTTTCGGTCCGTTTCACAATCGGCGGCAGGCTGGTGGAGCAGGCAAAGGTACCCGTCCACCCGGTGATCAAGCGGGACATCTATCTGCTCTCCTACTCCCACAACGATATCGGTTACACCGACCTCCAGCCCGCTGTCGAACGCAAACAGTGGAATAATATAGAGGAGGGGCTGCGGCTGATCCGGCAAACACGCGATTATCCCTCCGGCGCCCGCTACAAATGGAACCTTGAGGGGCTCTTCCCGGTAGAAGGTTATATGCGGCAGGCATCGGAACAGAAACGCGAGGAGTTCCTCGCTGCCGTACGCGGCGGGAGCATAGGATTGAACGCTCTCTACGCGAACATGCTCACGGGGTTGGCCAACAGCGTCGAGATGAGCCACTTCACAGCGTACGCGCGCCGGTTCTCGAAAGAGTATGGCATCCCGATCACCACCGCATTGGAGTCGGATGTTCCGGGATTCAGCTGGGGGATGGTCTCCGCGCTTGCGCAGAGCGGGGTGAAATATTTCGCGAGCGCGCCGAACCCGTTCGACCGGATCGGCCATACGCTCGAGGCGTGGGGCGACAAGCCTTTTTACTGGACCTCGCAATCGGGTGAAGAGAGGATCCTCTTCTGGGTCGCCGGCGCGAGCTATGCGAGCTTCCATGAGGGGCAACTCACGAATCTCGGGGACGAGAAGATCCTGAAGCTCATGCGCAAGCTCGATGAAACCGGCTACCCCTACGATATCGTTCAGCTTCCCTACACGCTCGGGGACAACGGGCCTCCCGATTCACTCCTTCCGGCGTTCGTCAAGGCGTGGAACGAGCGATACGCCTCACCGAGGCTGATTATTTCAACTCATGAGGAGATGTTCAAGGAATTTGAACGGCGGCACGGATCGGGCCTTGCAGTTGTGCGCGGAGACTTCACGCCTTACTGGGAAGACGGCGCCGCATCGACGGCCTATGAGACTGCTCTGAGCCGACATGCCGTCGACCGACTGATCCAGGGAGAAGCGATGTGGTCGATGCTCGCCCCCGAAGGGTATCCCTCCCGCGAGTACGATTCGGCCTGGAGGGACGTGGTGCTCTATGACGAGCATACATGGGGAGCCTCGAACAGCATTTCCGAGCCGGACGATTCGGGCGTGACGGGCCAATGGAGGATCAAACAGCGCTTTGCGCTCGACGCGGACAGCCTTTCCCGGAGCCTCACCGACGGACTGATCAACGTGACCGGCGGAGCCGTGAGTCCGGAGCGGAAAAGCAATCCCCGTCAGAATTCGATCGACGTCTATAATACAAGCTCGAGGGCGCGAACTGATCTGGTGATACTCAAGCCCGGTGAAAGCAGCGGCGGGAACCTGGTGCTCGACGAACAGGGGCGGCATCTTCCCTCCCAGCGGCTTTCGACCGGCGAGCTCGCCCTCCTCGCGAGATACATTCCTCCGATGTCGGGTAAGCGGTTCATTGTGAAAAGAGGGAGGGAATCGGGCCGCGGAACGGTAAAGATCTCCGCGGATTCATTGAGTAACGAGCTGCTTTCTCTTCGCGTCAATCCAAAAACGGGAGCCATTGTCTCCCTCCGCTGGAAGAAATCAGGCCCGGAATTCGTCGATCTGAGCAAGGGAAACGGATTGAACGAGTATCTCTACGTCGCGGGGACAAACCCGGATAGCGCCCGGCGCCTCAGCAACGTCCGTGTCAGGGTGAAAGAGTCCGGCCCGCTCCTCGGATCCTACCTTGTGGAAGCGGACGCCCCCGGATGCGCGAGTTATGAGGCGGAGATCCGCCTCGTTTCCGGGAGTTCGCGGATCGAGATCATCGATAGGATCGACAAGCGGGCTGTCCGGGAGAAGGAAGGAGTCCACATCGCATTCCCCTTCAACTTCCCCGGCGCGCGCATCCGGTATGACGTCGCCAATGCGTTCGTGGAGCCTGAGGAGAATCAATTGCGTGGGTCGTGCAAGAATTTTTTCTCCGTTCAGGGATGCGCCGACATCTCCGGCGGTGAATACGGGCTCACCTGGGTGACGCCGGATGCTCCCCTGGTCGAACTCGGATCGATCACGGCGGAATCGCCGTGGCTCAGGACGATCAAGCCAGCGCCGCGCATCTATTCCTATGTCATGAACAATTACTGGCACACCAACTACAAGGCGGATCAATCGGGCCCGGTAGAGTTTCGCTATTTCATCTACCTGCACGGCGGGTTCAAACCCGCCGCCGCTGCCCGGGCCGTGGTGGAATGCAGGGAACCGCTGATCGCGGTCACCGCCCCGTCTTCAAAACGGCCCCCGGGGTCGCTCTTCCGGATCGAGCCAGCAGAAATTCTATCCCTCTCGGTAAAGCCGATCGAGGAGGGGCATGCGTGGCTCCTCTACCTTTACAATCCCTCGGACGAAAAACAAACCGCCTCCGTCCATTGGAACCCCTCGGTACCGGTCACGGTCCAGGCCAGCGACATTTCGGGGAAGACCCTGTCGGAAACCAATACCAATATCGAATTGCCGGCGCACGGGACGTCCTACGTGCGTGTCGAGAGGAAATAATCACGATGAAGAATTCCGGCAATGTCTCACTTTGTCATCCTGAGCGAAGCGAAGGATCTCACAGCTCGTCGTGTGGAGATCCTTCGCTCCACTCCGTTCCGCTCAGGATGACATTACTAGTGGAAGTGAGACGCTTCCAGAGTTTCTCCCTCCTTGCCGGTTTGGTGTTGATCGCGCTCATTGCCTTTCCGGCGATGGTGCACGGCGAAAACCTTACGATCATACCAAAACCTCTCTCCATCCGCCAGTCTGAAGGACATTTCACGATCAGCGAAAAGACCGTCATAGTCGTCCATCCGGGTTTGCCAGACTGGCGCATGGTTGCGAACTCGGTGCGCGAGAAGCTGCGCCGGGCGACCGGCCTTGAGCTCCCGGTCATGGCGGATGAAGAAGACCTTGCGAGCTGCATAGTGATAAACGGCAACACGGGCAAGAAGGAGCTGGGCGAGGAAGCTTACGAGCTTTCGGTCAGGGTTGACCGGGTGATGATTACCGCGCAGACCGCTCATGGCGCCTACTACGGGACTCAATCCTTGTATCAACTTCTGCCGCCCGAAGTCGAGCACCCGGCAGCCTCGACGGGCATTCCGTGGAAAATACCATGCGTGGAAATCTTGGATAAGCCCCGCTTTCCGTGGCGCGGCATGCATCTCGATGTCGGCCGGCATTTCTTCCCTCCGGCATTCGTGAAGAGATACCTCGATGTGATGGCCGCCTACAAGCTGAACACCTTCCACTGGCATCTTACCGAGGACCAGGGATGGCGGATCGAGATCAAGAAATATCCCCGGCTCACCGGGATAGGGTCACAGCGCAGGGAGACGATGGGCGATTGCGCTCCCTACGGGGGATATTACACTCAGGACGAGGTCCGGGAGGTTGTCGAATACGCCCGGCAGCGCTTCATTAGTGTCGTTCCCGAAATCGAGATGCCGGGCCACGCTCAGGCGGCGCTGGCTTCCTATCCCGAGTTTTCCTGCTCCGGCGGGCCGGTGACTGTCGCCACCGAATGGGGAGTGTTCAACGACGTCTATTGTGCGGGCCGGGAAGGGACGTTCGAATTCTTGAAGAACATCCTTGAGGAAGTCACGCAGCTGTTTCCGGGGCCGTTCGTGCACATCGGCGGGGACGAATGCCCGAAGCTCCGCTGGAGAAACTGCGTCCAGTGTCAAAAACGCATCAAGACCGAGGGCCTGAAGGACGAGAGCGAGCTTCAGAGTTATTTTATCAAGCGAGTCGAGAAAATCCTGAGCGCGAAAGGCAAGCGTCTCATCGGCTGGGATGAAATCCTTGAGGGGGGCCTCGCTCCGGGGGCCGCCGTCATGTCGTGGCGCGGGACCTCGGGAGGACGGGATGCGGCAAAAGCCGGCCATGATGTGGTCATGTCGCCCGGATCCAATTGTTATTTCGACCACTACCAGGGGAAGTTCGGAGAACCCGTGGCGATCGGAGGATACCTCCCGATCGACACGGTCTATTCCTACGAACCGGTTCCCGCCGATCTCACCGCCGAAGAGGCGAAACATATCCTGGGGGCGCAGGGGAACATGTGGACGGAATGGATGCCGGACTCGCGGCAGGTCGAGTATATGCTTCTCCCAAGGATGCTCGCTCTCAGCGAGGTCGTCTGGAGCCGGGAGCAGGACCGGGACTATCACGACTTCGCGCTCCGGCTGGAAGGGCACTACGACCGCCTCGCGGCGATGGGAATGAATTTCAGGGTTCCTCCCCCCTCCGGGGCCGGAGGGAGAAGCGTCATTTTTCATGACACGCTCGTCACCCTCTCATCGCCGGTTTCACAGGGAAAAGTGTACTATGCGCTGGGTGAGAACGATACGCTCCCTTCAAGCGTCTATTCACGTCCGATCATGGTCCGGGACGATGAAGTCCTGCGGTCGCAGACCGTCCTTGCAAACGGGCGGAAAAGCAATATTGTCACGACAGAGTTTGTCCGCGCCGATTCCAAAATCAACGGCCTGGATTATTCGTACTATGAGGGAGGGTGGGATAGCCTTCCCGATTTCAAGACCCTGACCCCCGTAAGATCGGGCCGGATGTACGATATCGGACTCGCAGAAATTCCGCACAGGGAGGATCAGTTCGGGGTGCGGATCTCGGGCTTCATCACGCCCGGGGAAGAGGGCGACTACCGGTTCTCCCTCGCTTCCGACGATGGAAGCAAGTTGTTCATCGACGGACGGGAGATTCTGAACAACGACGGGATGCATGCCGTGAAGGAGGTGAGCGCTCCAGTCAGGCTCGCGAAGGGGAAGCATGCGCTGCTGATCCTTTACTTCGAGCGGTGGGGAGACCAGTCGCTCAGCCTGTCGATCGAGGGCCCTCACTCCGGCAGGCGCCGTGTTCCGCCGCGGATTCTTTCACATTGAAAACCCAGAAACCAGGGCTTCATCTCAATCCACCATGAGTATTAAACGCCGGGATTTTATCAGGACTGCAGGCGGGATCGCGCTTGCGACGGTCGCTCAATCACTGCCCGCATGGTCCCTTCAGGGTCCGGCCGCATCAGACGCGCCCATCCGTGTCGCCGTCTTCTATGAGCCAACCTTTCCGTCCGGCGGGATCACTCTCGACCAGCCCTCGCTTCAGGAATCGTTGAAGGGGTTGAGCGCGGAATTTCTCGGTGCCGACGCTCTCGAGAAACGCCTCCGGAAATCCGACTTCGATCTTTTTATCAATCCGTACGGCTCCTGTTTCCCGAAACCGGCATTCCATGCGATCTCCCGGTTTCTGATCGAAGGAGGCAACTGGGTGAACATCGGGGGGATCCCATTCTCCATTCCCGTCGACAGGATCGACGGCGCCTGGAAGCAGCAGGCGGCCCAGACCGCATATCACAGGCAGCTCGGGATCACACAGGCGTTCGCAGTGAAGGGTTCGGGCGTCGCATCATACCAGCCAAATCCCGATCTTGAATGGTCGCGCTCGCTGACCGGTGAATTCAGCGCGGATGAAATTTACGAATTGTACGTCCGGTTCACATCGATCAAGGATTTCCCCTCGGAAGACGGCAGCGCGGGTCCCAGAGATGCGGTTCTGACGCCCATCATTCATGGAGTCGACAAAGACCATCGGCCGGTCGTGTCGCCGATCGTCGAGATCGAACGCTTTCAGGGTGAGTACGCCGGGGGTTGCTGGGTGTTCGCGGCGTTCAAAGGCACAGCAACAAGAAAAGCAATACGCACGCTTGTCGACCGGGCGGCACGGGGGTCGATGCAATTGAGAGTTCAACCCTCCTTCGCTTCCTACTTTCCGGGCGAGCTTCCCTCGTTCACCGTTCAGTTTCGCCGGGCGGAAGGAAAAGTGGAGAAGCTGATCGACGGTGATTGCCGCCTCGACATTCTCGACGAGCACGGCCGTTCAATGAAGCGGCTCAATGTCGCGCTGCAGGGAATCGGCACGATCGCCGGGGGATACTCCGGGGGGAACGGGCTTGAACATTTGAAACCCGGACTCTATCAGGTCCTCGCCTCGTTGCGAATTCATACGGAGCCTGCCTCTGTGGTCCAGTACCGGACCGGATTCTGGGTCTTCGACGAGTCGCTCCTCAAGGGGGGAAAGCCCCTGACCGCGGGAACGAGGTATCTTCTCCGTGGCGGTGAGCCCTTCCCTGTTACTGGCACGACATACATGGGCTCCGATGTCCACCGGAAGTTCCTGTTCGAGCCGAACCCCTCTCTCTGGAATAAGGATTTCACGGGAATGAAGGCGGCCGGCATCAATATGGTCCGGACCGGGATCTGGACCGGCTGGACGCACTACATGATGGACGTTGGCGCTCCGGCCGAAGGCCCTCTCCGCGCTCTGGATGCCTTCGTTCTGACTGCGCGCAAGTTCGACATCCCGGTCATTTTTACGCTCTTCGCATTCCTGCCGGAATCGTGGGGAGGCGCTAACCCTTATCTCGACCCGAGGTCGCTCAACGCGCAGAAGGAATTTGTCACCGCCATCGCCCGGCGCTACCGCGACGCGAGGGAAATCGTCTGGGACCTGATCAACGAGCCTTCATTTTGTAACCCTCAGTATCTCTGGCAGTGCAGGCCCAACTATGACCGGTATGAGGCTGAGGCCTGGCAAACATGGCTGAAAGAGCGGTACGCCGCTCCCTCCGACGAAGCGAGAGACGCCTTGATTCAGGAAGCGTACAGGACGACAACGGATGAGGCTCCCGCGCTTCCGGCAAAGGAGGATTTTGACGATGTTAATCTGTTCGGCGCGAGGCATCCGGTGAAGGTGATAGACTACAGGCTCTTCGCCCAGGATATGTTCGCGCGCTGGGTCCATGAAATGACCGGGGCGATTCGGAAGGCCCAGGGAACCGGAGATGGAGGCGAGCCCCGCCAGCTCATCACGGTCGGTCAGGACGAAGGCGGGACGTATGAGGCTCCCGGGAACCAGTTCTTCGGTGAGGCCGTCGACTTCACCTGCGTCCACAACTGGTGGTCGAACGACGACCTGTTGTGGGACCAGGTCGTCACGACGACCCCCGACCGGCCGAACCTGGTGGAGGAGACCGGAGTGATGTTCTATGAGAAAATGGACTCCAGCCCGTGGCGCAACGAGGAAGAGGTGCGAAATCTCCTCGAACGAAAAATGGCGATCGCGATCGGATCGGGGAGCGCCGGTTTCATCCAGTGGCTCTGGAATACCAATCCGTACATGACGCTGGACAACGAGTCGGGGATCGGTTTTCACCGCGTCGACGGTACGATGAAGCCCGAGCTTGCGCCGGTGATCGCGCTCTCGAGATTCGTCGCCGCGCACCGCTCGCTGATGCGCGGGCGGGTCGATGAAGCTGCCGTCATGATCATCCCTCATTCTCAAATGTTCTCGACCCGCAATTTCGCGACCGATGCTACGCGCCGTTGCGTGCGTGTCATGAGCTACGATCTGAACATGCCGGTCTCGGCCATCTCGGAATATCGTGCAGGAACGTTGAAAGCTGCTCCGAAACTCCTGATCATGCCTTCACCGCGAACGATCAATCAACATTGTTGGGACGCTCTGTTGAAGCTGGTCGATCAGGGCTCAACTCTGTTGATTACCGGGGTGATCGATACGGACGATCATTGGCTTCCCGCTCAACGGACTGCCGCGTTGAATCTCTCAGCGTCGGTCAAACCGATCGCCGAAGAGGAGTTTTTCACACTCGAAGGGACCGAGCATCGGTTGAGCTATCGGGGCGAAAAAATGCAACGGATCGAGAAGGCGGTCGACATGAGCGACCGCGAAACCGGTCTCGCCCCGATCCCGCATGGCGCCGGGAAGATTATCTGGTGTCCCCATCCGGTTGAACTCTCCGATTCTGTCGAGCCCACGGCGGCCCTCTATGGATATGCCGCGCGGCAGGCGGGGATATCCCCCCCGTTCAAGATCGAACCGAAGAAATCAGGCGTCCTTGTCCTCACGTCATTGTACGAAGATGCTGTGCTTTATACGCTCGTCTCAGAATCCGACAGAGACACACGGCTCCATCTGACGCACCTGGAAACCGGCACAGCTCTGAATGTAACCGTCCCCGCGCAGCGAACCGGGATGGTCCTTGTCGATCGCACGCAGGGCGAAATCCTGGGGCAACTATGAATTCGGCGAATAGGTCCGGATGATTGATGTAACTCAGGAGCAGAATATTATCTACGGTCTGCCGGAGACTGCCGATATCGAAGAGATGGCGGAGTTGTTGGCGGACGTCTTCAGCCGGTACGAGCCTCCGGCGGTCGCTGCCGGTTTGTCTATCACGACGGTGCGTGAGATAGTCAATTTGTACGGCCGACGGGCCGCAGGCGACGGGCTCACGATCGTAGCGAGGGATCGATCGACCGGCAAGCTCATCGGGGCGATGCTGACGGATGATTTCGCCGGCCCTCCCCCGGAGAACTCAGACACGCTGCCCGAGAGCTTTGCGCCGGTTGCGGCGCTGCTTGACGGGCTCGACCAGCAGTACCGGAGGATACATCCGGCAGATCCCGGACAGGTGCTTCACCTTTTCATGTTGGGCGTCGCCCCCGATTTCGGAGGCAGAGGAATCGCGAGAACGCTCGTTCGACTGACTCTCGCCAACGGCAAGAAGGAAGGCTACGAACGGGCGATCACAGAAGCTACCGGCAACGTATCTCAGCATGTTTTTCGAGCTCTCGGCTTCGTCGAGCGTTTCCATATCCCGTACAAGGAGTTCACTTTTCGCGGCAAGCGCCCCTTCGAATCGATCGTCGGGCACAAATCAATCATGCTCATGGAGCGGAGCCTCAACGCGCTTTAACCGGGTTACTCAAAAAGCAGGATATCTCGCTATGAAAATAGTCCCACTGGCCCTTTTCTTCACCCTTGCCGCAATTTCCCTCACCATCGCACAACCCGATCCGCCCGAGCTTGCTTCATGGCTGAGGAATACCACGGGGTTGACCGGTTACAACAATCTCCCGGCGAACGTCCAGCTCGTCCGGTATTCGGCAAACAGCGTCTACGTCAGCAGTTCCGATATCCCGGGATACTCGATCGGCCCCTGGCCGGGCGATCCCAATATTCCCGCCAACCAGAATTTTGTGTTCAAGATTCCGAGGAACCCGTCGGTCAATAACGGGACAAAAACGCCGACTCCCCTCGGAACCATCGCCGCGTGGGTCAACGGGGTTGCAACCTTTAACGCGCTCGACGCCATGTCGTACCAGAATCAGAATATCTGGCATCAGAACGCTGTCTTCGTCGAAGCGTCCAGTTTTGACGCCTGTCTGGGACACCCCGCGCCCGGAGGCGTCTACCATCATCACCAGAATCCCCGGTGTCTTTATGCGGCAGACTCGTCCCAACATTCGCCGTTGCTTGGTTACGCGTTCGATGGATATCCCATGTACGGCCCCTACGGCTTCGCGAACGCCGACGGTTCGGGCGGAATCAAACGGATGGAGAGCGGCTACCGGTTGAGGAGTATCACGCAACGAACCACTCTGCCCGACGGGACGGTTCTCTCACCCTCCCAGTACGGTCCGAATGTTTCGGGCGGCTTTCCCCTGGGTTATTATGTGGAAGACTTTGAATATGTGGAGGGGCTCGGCACGCTTGACCGCTATAACGGCCGGTGGACTGTCACACCGGAGTATCCCGACAGTATCTATGCCTATTTCGTGACGATCGATTCAAGCGGCAATTCGGCATATCCCTATGCCATCGGTCCGGGCTATTATGGCGTCGTCGAGATGGCGAATATCACATCACACGGACATGTCGCGGTCACGGAATCGGTCATGACCTATAATCCGGTCACGGCGGTAAGAGTAGGGGGGTCGGGTGTGCTGCCCAGCCGGATCGGACTGTACCAGAATTATCCGAATCCCTTCAATCCCTCGACTACGATCCGGTATGAGTTGGCCCGGGGCGGAGAAGTATCTTTGAGAGTCTATGACCTGTTTGGACGGGAGGTTGTTATATTGGTGGACGGCGTGAAACCGGCGGGGACGTACGAAGTCAATTTTGACGCGGGAGCCTGGCCGGGCGGAGTTTATTTCTACCGGCTTCAGGCCGGTCGATCCGGCCTGGTGAAGAAACTCGTGCTGTTGAAATAGCGCCAATCACAAAGGAGGTACGTATGAAGAATCTCATTCTTGGATCGGCTCTGCTTGCACTAACCGTCCTCGCGGGCGGCTGTTTTCCGGGGGGCGGATCGCACTCCCCCTTCGAGCCGGCTGGATTTTTCTCGGGGGTCTGGCATGGTTGGATCGCCCCGTTGTCACTGATCGTGGGTATTTTCAATCACGACATCAGAATCTACGAGCCGTTTAACACCGGCTGGTGGTACGACTTTGGATTCTACATGGCCGTGATTGCGGGTTTCGGCGGACTGGCGTTTTCGAGGAAGAAGAAAAAGAAGGATATGGGTTCATAGATCATGCTCACAGAAGGGAAAGCCCCGGTTCGAACCCTGAAAACAATCCAGGAGGAACGTTAACATGTCGCGTCTGAAATTTGGACTCATCGCCGGCGTTCTCTTCGGGCTCGTCGACATCCTTCCGATGCTCTTCATGGAATTCCCGGATAAGATTGTCGCGATCTCCGGAGCGTTCGCCAGCCGGTTTGCCATCGGATTCTTGATACCGCAGACCAGGCTTCCGGGCCCCGGGTGGATCAACGGACTGATTATCGGATTGTTGATCAGCATCCCGGATGCGCTCGTAACGGGGAAGTTCCTGCCGATACTCGGCTCCGGGGTTATAGGCGGAGTCTTCATCGGCTATCTGGCGGGCAAGAAAACTTCGTGAGCCGGTCTCTCTTGAAACACCGGAGAATCCTTCGGGGATTGCTCTTTCTTGGAATACTCTACCTCCTGTTACTGATACCGTCCCCTTCCCCGACCGTGCCGCCTGTCGAGCAGTCGGGATCCTCGCGCCAGTTTATCTGGAACCAGGACGCACGATGGGATTCGCTGGAGGCGAGCTATGCGGCGGCGCGAAAAGCGGGGTGCGCTGCCGAGCGACCTCTGCTCGAGACCAGCCGGCGGAGTCTCGAGACCCTCCTGACCCGGATCGAATCGGACTCCCTCACTCCCGACTCGCCACAACTCTCGCAGCTGGAAAGCGGGTTCTTTTCCCTCGCCCCGCTTGTGGGAGCCTGTCCCGAGAGCGTGCCGGCGTACCTCACGCTCGCTTCGCGCCTCCGCACGGTGCTCAAACACAAGTCGGAGCATTGGAATCTCGACGACAGGTCCACGCGCGAAACAATCTACCGCCTCCTCTACGGGGCGCGAAGCGCCGTGGAGGAGGTTATTCTGCAGACGCCGCCCGGAGATCACCCGCCCGCTCTTCTGGAGGGAACCGACGAACCGTCGGTGACTCCTTCCGCAACCCTGCTCGGGGTAACGATTCACAGCGGCGACATTCTTGTCTCGCGGGGTGGGGCCCCGACGTCCGCGCTCATCGCGCGCGGGAACGATTTCCCCGGCAATTTTTCCCACATCGCCCTCGTTCATATCGATTCCGGGTCGGGGAAAGTCTCGATCATCGAATCACACATCGAGAGAGGAGTGGTTATCTCCACACCGGAGGAGTACCTGCATGACACCAAACTGCGCGTGATGGTGCTGCGCCTCCGGTCGGACCTCCCGGCGACCATCAGCGATCCCCTCATTCCCCACCGCTCGTCCTCGTTCATGCTCCGGCGGGTGCTCGAGCGGCACATCGCATACGACTTCTCCATGGACTACGCCGACTCTACCCGCCTCTTCTGCTCAGAAGTCGCATCATCCGCGTATGCGGCCTTCGGCGTGCGTCTCTGGATGGGAATCTCACACCTCTCCACTCCCGGTGTCCGCTCCTGGCTGGGGGATTTCGGCGTGGACCATTTCGAGACGCAGGAACCGTCGGACCTCGAATACGATCCGCAGCTGCGTGTCGTGGCGGAGTGGCGCGACCCGGAGACTCTCCGGAAGGACCACATCGACAACGCAGTGACCGACGCCATGCTCGAAGGGGCCGAGCGGGGCGACCGGCTCGCGTACAATCCCTTTCTGCTTCCCCCTTCCCGCTTCATGAAGGCCTATAGCGCGATCCTCAATCTGTTTGGAATCGTCGCGCCGGTGCCGGAGGGAATGTCGGCGACGACGGTGTTATATCACAAGTTCTATTCGGAACGGCACGGTGCCGGCGTCGCAGCGGTCTCGAAGGACGCTGAACGGTTCCGGGCTGAGCGGGGATTCGAGCCTCCGTACTGGGAAATGCTGAAGATGGCGCGCCGTGCACTTGCGACCACACCGGGCTGAATGAGCCCATCGAACGATCAGATGGGTGCCGCCGGGATGCCGGCCGGCCTGTTCCGGAGCAGCCTGATGATCCCGCTCCTCATCGCCACGGCACAACTCGCCGGTCAGGTGATATTCCACAGCAATTACGGCTATTTCAGGGACGAGCTCTATTATATCGCCTGCAGCGATCACCTGGCGTTCGGGTACGTAGACCAACCCCCTTTGTCGATCGCAATTCTCAAAGTGAGCAGGTTCCTTTCAGGCGATTCCCTCCAGGCGATTCGTTTCCTTCCCTCTCTTGCAGGCGCGGGGGTTGTCGTCCTTGCCTCGCTGATGGCGCGCAGCCTCGGCGGAGGCAGATTCGCGCAGGGGTTCGCGGCTCTTGGCGTCGCGGCGGCTCACAGTCTCATGGGCACCGGCCGTTATTACTCGATGAACGCATTCGACGTCCTCTTCTGGGCGGCTGCCGGATATGTGGTGATCCGAATTCTCGCCGATGAGAGCCCGAAGTTATGGATCCTTTTCGGCGCCCTCGTCGGGCTCGGTCTTTTGAATAAGTATTCGATCGGATTCCTCTGCATCGGGCTCTTCGCGGGCCTCCTGCTGACCTCCCGGCGGAGACACCTCGCTTCGGGACGGTTCTGGCTGGGCGCGGGCGTCGCTGCGTTCATCTTCCTCCCGCACATTATTTGGGAAATCGCGCATGATTTTCCCTCGGTGGAGTTCATGCGCAATGCGAGCCAGGAAAAGAATGTCAGCCTGAGCGTCCTCGATTTTGTTTCGGGCCAGATCCGGGATATCAACTTGTTCAATTTGCCGGTCTGGTTGTGCGGGATATACTTCTTCTACGCCTATCGCGAGGGGCGTTTCCGCTCCCTGGCATGGATGTATGCGACCGTCTTCCTTGTGATGGTCCTGGCAAAGGCGAAGGTCTACTATCTCGCTCCAATCTACCCCATATTGCTTGCCGGGGGAGCCGTATTTCTCGAAAGCTTTTTCGAGAAGAGGGGATGGAAAAGGATCAAGCTTGTCTATCCCTTCTTACTGGTGGCATCGGCGATTGCTTTTTTACCCTTTGCGCTGCCGGTCCTTCCGGTGGATCAGTTCGTCAGGTATCAGCATGCGCTCGGTCTGACTCCCCATGCAGAAGAACGGTCTTCGGTCGGCGAACTTCCCCAACACTACGCCGACGAGTTCGGTTGGGAGGAGATGACGGCAACGGTCGCGGGGGTCTTCAAGAAATTAACCCCTGAAGAACAGTCGGCTTGTGTCATTTATGTCCGCAATTACGGGGAGGCGGGTGCGATCGACTTTTTCGGCGGGAAGTACGGCCTTCCCAACGCCCTCTGCGGCCACAACAATTATTGGCTGTGGGGGCCCGGCGAACGAACGGGAGATATTGCGATTATTGTCGGCGGCAGCAGGGACCTCCAGGAGAATTTCGCCGATTTGAATCGCGTGTACGAGCATGTGGAATTAGCAGGCACCACCAACGCGCGGTATGCGATGCCGTACGAGATCGGCAAGCAGATCTTTATTTGTAAGGGAATGAAAACGACGTTTCAGAAGATCTGGCCCGGGGAGCGGTTTTACATCTGATCCGGATTGGCGCGGGATCCGGGAAGGGTTTTTACTTTGAGGGATTGCCGCCGGAGCGGGGAAGACCGGCCGCCGAAAACAGCCCCCGAATCTGATCGCGGGCGGACTCACTCAGAGCCACCAACGGTGGCCGCACCCATCCCCCTTCGTATCCTGCGAGAGTCGCCGCGTACTTGAGTCCGGGCACGCCGTGCTCAACCGTCACAGCCTTGTTCAGAGCCAGTAATTGTTCATACAGGACTTTGGCTTTTTCGGTTTCGCCTGATTCATAATATTTCTGAACCGTCGCGCACTCTCCACCCGCGAAGTTTGCCAGCGCAAGAATCCCCGCGCGGACTCCGAGCTCCAGAGCCGGGTGCCACGCCGATGCGGTCCCCACAATGAGGTTGAACGTCTCCGGAACCGCGACCTTGAGGGCGGCAAGACGGGGGACATCCCCGGAACTGTCTTTCATCCCGGCGATATTGGGGTGCGCGCTCAAGGCGATTACCGCTTCGACCGAGATGCTGAGGTGGGTGCAGGCCGGCATGTTGTAGATCAGGACCGGAATCCGGGAGGAATCCGCAATCGTCCTGTAATGCTGGATGAACACCTCGTCCGTCATCCTGCTGCCATAAAAGAAGGGGGTGAGAATGAGCGCCGCATGCGCTCCGATCTCGGCCGCCTTGTTCGTCAGCCGGATCGTTTCCCGCGTCGATTCAAGCCCGGTCCCCGCGAAGATCGTCCTCCCGCGCGAGGCGTATTGCAGAGTGAGCTCGATGAGTTTCAGCTTCTCCGTTTCCTTCAGATAGGGCGTCTCGCTGTTCGATCCGAGGACGAGGTAGCCGGACAGGTCGATCTTGTTCCACCTGTCGATATTCCGCTTATGGGCATTGTAGTCCACATCTCCCGCCTCCGTGAAGGGGGTGAGCAGGGGCGGATAGACGCCATGGATGTCCGGAATTGCCATCACCTGAATGTACGAGAAAGCCGAGCGAAGTTCAAAGAACCGGGGCGTGGAGGTGGTGACTGAATCTCAACCGCCCAACCAAAAGACCGCAGCCTAAAGGCTGCGGCTACCGTAGGGGCGACGCATGCGTCGCCCGGAATGATCGTGATACCAGAAACGCCGGGCGGGGCATGCCCCCCGGCTCGTCATCCCGATATGTTTTAGGTCGGGATCTTATAAAAGAGTTGAAAGATGCTGACCAGGAGCATGTCAGCATGACGAGGTGGAGGGAATGATGACTATACATATGCACCACTAAAACGCGGGCGATGTTGCTCAGTTGATACTCGCACGGTTTTCTCCTATATTTGGCACCGGCCCAGAATGGATTTCAATGGAAGCCACCTCCAACCCGAGAGTCAAAATCTGTTGCATCTCAGATCTGCAGGAAGCATGGCTCGCGATCCGCTCCGGCGCATCTGCCCTGGGCCTGGTCTCCGACATGCCGAGCGGCCCGGGGATCATTTCCGAGCGAATGATAGCGGAGATCGCTGCCGCGGTCCCGCCCGGCGTCTCGTCGTTCCTCCTCACCAGCGAGCGCGATGCAGGCAGGATCATCGCTCAAGTAAAGCGCGCGCGGGTAAATACCGTTCAGATTTGCGACAGGCTTGACTCGGGTTCCTACGGCGACATACGCGAGGCGCTGCCCGGCGTTTCCATCGTGCAGGTCATCCATGTCGCGGGCGAGGGGTCGATCGCCGAGGCGGTCTCTCTGGGTTCGCAGGCAGACGCGGTTCTGCTCGATTCAGGAAACCCGGCTTTAAGGGTGAAGGAACTGGGCGGCACCGGCCGGACGCACGATTGGAGTGTCAGCAGGAAAATACGCGAGCAGCTCGAAATTCCGGTGTTCCTGGCGGGGGGCCTCACCCCCGAGAATGTTCATTCGGCCATCCGGGAAGTCGGCCCGTTCGGAGTCGATGTCTGCAGTGGAGTCAGGACCGGCGGACGCCTCGACGATATGAAACTGGGCGCATTTTTCAGCAACATCAGAAGAACATGAAACAACCTATGAAAAAACCGGCTGTCGCGGCGATGCTCACACTTATGACCCTGCTGCTCTGCCGGCCCGCCATTCCCGCGGAACGGAAACTCTTGCTTCGGCTGAGCCTGGGAAAGACGGAGTACCTTAGCGGCGAACCTGTTTTTGCAACGCTCTCGCTGATCAACACCCGCGCAACCCCTGTCAACATCCGCCGGCTTTATATGCCCTTTGGCTATCTCCGGCTCGTCTTGAAAGACTCAAAAGGAGCGACTCTTCCCCTCCTCTTTGAGAGCTCGACCGTGCGCGATTCGGCGCGATCGGTGCGGGTGGAACCCGAGGATAGCTCGTCTGTCGTCATCGACCTCCTCCCGCTCTACGGGAAGGGCGAGCGGAAGCTGAGGAAGCTCCACACGAAAACTTTTCTGAGCCCCGGGTCGTACACCGTGCGCGCGACCTTTCAGACCGGCCTGGGGAGGGCTGAATCCCGGACAGTCTCCTTCTCCGTCGGGAAGCCCCAGGGATCCGAAGCGACGGTCCATGAGCTCCTTGGGCGGGCCGCCACACTTGAGCTCGACCAGCAACAGGTCGCGGCCGCGGCCTCCCTGGATTCCATCATCAAAAATTATCCGATGAGCGCCTATCACGTCGCGGCTTTCCTTCAGAAGATTTATCTCTACGAGCTGGACGAGAAACCAGAGGGGCAGAAGGTTGCCTGCGGCACGGTTCTCGCTCTCATCGACGCCCACCCCGAAAGCGAGGCCACGATCCCCGCGCTGAGCTATTACATGATTCATTCGGATATCATCGGACAAACACCGGCGGATATCCGGGAAACTCTCAAGACGATCCTTCAGGAACATCCCGATACCAGGATCGCAAAGCAGGCGTACAAGGTCCTGAAACTCTATCACGCGGACGAGCGTTAGAGTGATAGAGCCGCCTCCAGGAGGCCGGTTATTTGACATTACTGAGGATATTCGGTAGATTTCGACCCGGAAAAAGGCCCTGTTTCACGCTAATTTACACAATCCAATCACACTCATAGAAGGAGGATCGTCATGATCAGACGAATCTCGGCAGTATTATTCGCGGTGCTCCTTGCGGTGGCATTCTCCACCCTCTCGTTCGCACAGGATACCACCAAGGCGGCTCCTGCAAAGGAAGAGCCGGCCAAGGTCGCCCCGATGAAGGAGGGCAAGTCGGAGATGATGAAATCCGACAAAGCGATGGCGGGAGCGATGTATACCGGTAATTGCGAGGCCACCTGTGGATTCATGGTCAAGAGCCACGACAAAAAGGAAGCGGCCGATATTATCATGCGGCATGCCATGAAGATGCACAAGAAGAAAGTCACCGAGAAGGAAGCAATGGACATGCTCAAGTCCGAAGAAGCCCCGCCTGCCAAGGAATAACGACCCTTCTTCAGCTCAATGAGGTTTGTACATCCCGACCGTGCAGTACCGGTCGGGATTTTTTTTAGCCGGAGATCCTTCGCTCCGCTCAGGATGACAAAGAGGAACTCCGGATGACATATGCTCTTCTCACTTGAAGGAACCACTATGATCCAGGCTCGTACGCTCAGCGTCATAATACTCCTCTCCCTTGCGCTCCATCAGGCAATCGCCCAGCCGGTACCCGCTGCGGCGAACATCGATAAGGCCGAACTTGCGCAGCAGGTCCGCACCGAATTCCTCGCCTGCTGGAACGCGTACAAAGAGTATGCGTGGGGACACGACGAGCTTAAACCGCTGAGCAAGGGGTTTTACGATTGGGATACGACCGTCTCCGTCTACATGACTCCCGTCGACGCGATGGACGCCCTGACCATACTCGGATTCACCGATGAAGCCGCGAAGGCGCGCGAGTTCGTCGCCCGGAACCTCTCCTTCGACCATGACATCTATGTCAAGAACTTTGAAATAACGATCCGGCTCCTCGGGGGCCTCCTCACCAATTACCAGCTCTCGGGAGACAAGCGCCTGCTGGATCTGGCAGGCGACCTGGGGGAGCGCCTGCTGCCCGTATTCAATTCGCAGACGGGGATGCCCTACACCTACGTAAATCTCAAGACTGGCGCAGTGCGCGGCCCCGAAACCAACCCGGCGGAAATCGGCACACTTCTCATCGAATTCGGCACGCTGAGCAAGCTGACGGGGAAGCCCGTCTACTACGACAAGGCGAAGCGGGCGCTCGTCGAACTCTATAAGCGCCGCTCGCCGATCGGCCTGGTCGGATCGGTGATCAACGTCGAAACGGGTGCCTGGATCGACTCGACAAGCCATATCAGCGGCGGGATCGACTCCTACTATGAATACCTGCTCAAGTGCTGGCGCCTCTTCGACGACAAGGAATGCGGCGAGATGTGGCAAACGAGCGTCGACGCGGTCAACAAGTACCTCGCGCACGACACCACGACCGGATTCTGGTATTCGCAGGCGAATATGTTCACCGGCCGGCGCACCGGAACCCATTACGGAGCCCTCGACGCGTTCCTCCCTGCGGTTCTCGCGCTCTCGGGCGACCTCGACCGCGCGCGGCGCCTGCAGGAATCTTCGTACAAGATGTGGAATGCGTTCGGGATCGAACCGGAGGAAATCGATTACACCACGATGAAGGTGACGCAGGGCGCCTATCCCCTGCGGCCCGAGATCATCGAGTCGGCATACTATCTCTATTATTATACGAACGATTCACGCTACCTCGAGATGGGCCGCACGTTCCTCGACAGCCTCAAGCACTATTGCAAGACCGACGCCGGGTACGCCGGGCTGACCGATGTCCGGACGAAGGAGAAAAAGGACAAGATGGAGAGTTTCTTTCTCGCGGAAACTCTGAAGTATCTCTATCTCCTCTTCGCTCCGCGCGAAACGCTCGACCTCAACGCATCGGTTTTCAACACCGAAGCCCACCCGGTGCGGAGAACCTGGTAGCGGCGCAGGAAAGGCGGGAGGCAACAAAACGTCCTGACCTGCGTACCATAGGCACACACTTCCCAGGTCCTTCATGCTCGAGATTCAGGGAGTTACCAAACGATTCCGGTCCGGCGTCGTCGCCGTCGCGGACCTCTCGCTGACGCTCCAACGGGGCGTTCTCGGCCTCCTCGGGCCGAATGGCGCCGGAAAGACCACCTTGATGCAGATGATCGCGACGATCACCCGGCCCACTTCGGGGTCGATCCTATACCGCTCCGAGGACATCACCCGCAAGCCCGACGCGATCCGTGCGCGTCTCGGATACCTGCCCCAGGATTTCGGAGTCTACGAGAACCTGACGGCAGTGGAGTTCCTCACCTATATCGCCGCTCTGAAAGGGGTCCACAGCCGGAAGCGGGTGATGGAAATGCTGGAACTCGTGAACCTTCACACCGAATCCCACCGGCTCGCGGGCACGTTCTCCGGCGGAATGCGGCAGCGCCTCGGGATCGCGCAGGCGCTTGTCAACGAACCCGAGATCGTGATCGTGGACGAGCCCACGGCCGGGCTCGACCCCGAAGAACGCGTCCGTTTCCGCAACATCCTTTCGGACATCGGCGTGGGGAAGCTGGTGCTCCTCTCCACGCACATCGTATCCGATGTCGAGGCGGTCGCGACCCACATCGCGGTGATGAACCACGGGCGGCTGGTGGCCTCGGCGACACCCGAAGAACTCCTCCGCTCCGCGGCCGGCAGGGTGTGGGAGGCAATCGTGCCGTCGGAAGAATTTGACGCGGTCCGGGCGCGGTTCAAGACCTCCCGCGCCGTGCGGCGCCCCGACGGCGTCCATGTGCGGATCGTTCACGGGGAACGCCCCGTTTCGGGCGCCGCCCCGGTCGAGCCCGATCTCGAAGAGTCCTTTATCTACGCGGTCAACGCGCCCGGAGGATCGGACCGGTGAACGGGCCCGCCCGGCAGGTCGGGGCGATCGTTCGCACCGACATCCTTTTCCGTTTTCGCCGCACCGCCGCGGTCGTCACGATGCTCGTCATCGCGGCCTCGGTCTATTTCATCGTTCCGGATACGGGCACCGGACGCACGCTGATGCAAATCAGCGGACGCCGGGTGTTATATAATTCGGCGGCGGTTGCGCTCGGCACCGGGATGTTCTGCGGCCTCATCCTGAGCATGCTCGGATACTACCTGATCGGCAACTCGTTCCGGAGAGACATCGTTTCCCGGACGGGGTTCGTCGTCGCTTCCACCCCCGTCACGAACGCGCGTTATCTCCTCGGGAAGTTTTGCGGAAACGTGTTGTATCTTGCCTCCGTCATGACGGCCTGCATGCTCAGCGCGATGGTCATGTTCCTCATCCGGGGGGAGGGCTGGCTTCAGCCCTTCGTATTCCTGGGGACCTACGCATGGATCGCCCTCCCGGGAATCGCCTTTTGTTCGGCTGTTTCCCTCGCATTCGAGTCGCTCCCCTTTCTCTCGGGCAGAGCCGGCGACGTGCTCTACTTTTTCCTCTGGGCAGCGTTCCTCGGTTTTCCGGCGGCGATGTTCGAGAGCAACGGGGGCGCGCAATGGCTCGCCGCTTTCGATATCACGGGTATCGTTCCGGTCATCGGCCAGATGCAGGACCAGTTCCACACGACCTCGATGTCCATCGGTTCGTCCACGTTCGACGCGTCGCTGCCCCCCGTCCTCTATCCGGGTTTGAACTGGGGGTGGGGGATGATCGGGATGAGGTGTTCCACGCTCATCCTTCCGGGCGCGCTCGTCGGCCTGGCGAGCCTCTGGTTCCACCGATTCGACCCTGCGAGGATCAAGTTGTCGATCCGCCACTCCCGCAGAAACGTCCTGGCGAGAATCAACGCCCTGTTGAAGCCTGTGACGCGATCCCTGCAACCTCTCGCGTCGCTCCTCCAGAGAAGGGGAAACGGAACGTCGTTCCTGAACGCGGTCGGGGCGGACGTTCTGGCCACGCTGCTCCTCTCGCCCCTCACAGCCGTGGGGATCGCGGTCTTCTCAGTTCTCTCGCTCGCGCTGGACGCATCCTCGATGCAAGGCGGGCTGCTTCCTGCGTTGATCGTCGTTCTCATACTCGCGCTCGCCGACCTTACCCCCCGGGACGGGGCATCGGGGATGCTGAGCCTCCTCTATACGGCGCCCGGATTGAGGACCCGCTATGTCCTCTGGAAATTTGTCTCGGCGCTCATCATCACCCTGCTGTTCGCCCTGATTCCCATCCTGAGGCTCTCCTTCTCCAACCCCTCCGCCGCGCTATCGCTCGCGGTCGGCTCCGGTTTTATCGCCGGAGGGGCGGTGGGGCTCGGAGTCCTGGCAAGGAGTCAAAAACCCTTCATCGCATTTTTTCTGATGCTCCTCTATATATCTCTCAACGCCCCGGAAGCTCCGGTGTTCAATTTTGCGGGCTTTTCCGGGCACACCGATCCGGGGGTTCAGCTCGGGTACGCGCTCGCTACGGCCCTACTCCTGTTTGCCGGTTATGCGAGGCATAAGGCAGCCCTCAAAAAGCTCTAGCGGCCGCCGCCTCATACAATCTTTTCGCCCGATGCTGTGTCTAATGTTTGCAGATGTCTGATTTTAGCACAATATTAGGAAGGAGATTTGTATGGTGTACCGCAATCGCGGCCGGCATGCGGCCGCTCTGATCCTGCTGCTATTCTGTACGATTGTCGCCGCCGGAGGTTCGGCGTACGCCCAGCGGGGCCAGGGGGGAATGCCGGCTCCGAAGGATCGCGCGGCCGACCTCAAGGAACGCCTGAGTCTGACGGATAGTCAGACGACGCTCATTACGAAGATTTTCACGGAGTCCCAGGAGGCGATGAGGAAGGCAATCGACTCGGTGAAGGACGACAGGCAGGCGATGAGAGGTTTGAGGACGGAGATGATGAAAAAGTCGGACGAGAGGATCGACTCCGTCCTGACGGCCGATCAGAAGAAAAAGTATGATGAGCTGGTAAAGGAACGCCGGAGCCGGATGCGCGGCCGCACGAGGGGCGAGTAGACTTCCGCAGCACCTGTGGTGCGGATGGCCTGCTCTGATCCGACTGCAGCCGGTTCACCCTGCGGCCGTTCGCACCACTACCATTACAAGAACATCCTCACCGGAACGACACGATGAATCTGCCCGCAAGGACCCTGGCGTTCTGCACGCTGCTCGCTCTCTCGGGGTGCCGGGATGAATCGGTGCAAAGCGGCAGCACCGATACTCCCCCGCGCATCGACGGGGATCTCACAGAATGGCAGCATGTGCCCGTTAAAGTTTTCCAGGAACGGAACATCGCAATCGGGGCCCTCCAGGATGGCCGCTACCTTTATGTCGCCGCACGCTCCGCCGATCAGGAAACCAACCGGCTCATTGGGCGAAGCGGGCTGACCATGTGGATCGATCCCGACGGGGGTGATCGAAAAGACCTCGAACTTCACTATCCCGCATCCGGGTACGCCATGCCGGATCCCACGCGCGGCGGCTTCTGGGATGTCCTGACTTCTTCGGAACGAGAACGGGCCTACAAGAAACTCGAGGGAGTGCGCAATGGAGTCCTTGTCATCGACAAGCGCGGCATCGACTCCCGGATATTTCTCCCCGACAGCTCACAGGGCTTCGCCGCGGCGAGCGTCGATTCGAAGGGGATCCTCACCATTGAAGTCCGGATTCCGCTCCACCCCGAGGAGTATTTTCCGAAGTATCAGGCCCTTGCCGGTCAGGAAAAGGTGCGGATCGGGATCGGCCTCGGCGGACCGCAGGGGACGGGATTCTCGAACGGCTCCGAGAACGTGGGCCCGACCGGATACCCGGGGGCGCGGACCGGGTTCGGGTCCCGGGGTATGCTCCCGAGGCGGCGAACCTCTCCGGCCGAAACAGACCTCTGGGTCGACATCGTGCTCGCGAGGTGAGAGGATGAAAAGAGAGTCGAACGCCCGTCAACTGATTGCGATTTCCGCACTTCTTTTTTGCGGGGGATGCATGACCACCCTCGGCAACCGGCCGGCAGTGGGGCTGGGTTCTCCCTCCTACGCGTCCCCTTACTTCGGTTCGTTCGACAGGCTCTGGTCGAGGCGAACGATCCTTCTGGCGCAATTGCGCGACGGACCGGGCGGCGGGGCGGGCTCGCCCGGCGAGGAGGCCGCATTCTTCCCGTTGATCGCCAGGGCGACCTATATGGACTCGGCGCTGATCGAGGCCGGCTTCCAGACGTTTGGAGATCTCGCGTCCATGAGCGATGTCGAGAGTTCGGGTTTCCGGTCGGCGTACAAGAGCGCCCGCGCATCCGGCGACACGCTGTTCATCTGGCTCGAGATGCGGACCTCTTCGACCGAAGATTTCCTTGACCTCGGCCGCTGGACGATCTTCCTTCAGGATGAGACGGGCAGGCAGATCGAACCGTCCAGATTCGTGGAACATCCGGTCGAGCGCCAGGGAGGACAGAGCGCGGAGCAGGAGGAGTTGCGGCCCGGAGGCAGAGAGAGATCCGCCTTCGCCGCGACCGTGAAGAAAGGGGTGGAACTCTATTTCCGTCCGCCACCCGCAGCCGCCGGATCCGCGGGCGAGCCAAATTCACGGACCCTCCGGCTGATCATGCTCGAAACAAAGAATCCGCTCGTCAGGGCGGAAGGCGCGTGGCTGATCGCCGCCGATAGTGTCTCCAGGGGACCAAGGTGACCCCGATATGATTCCGAGGGCGACCCCGACCCTGCCTCTCCTTCTTCTCCTCTTTCTGGCCGGCTCCGCCAGAACCCAGGACGACCCCTCAAAGAGTCTCGCCCTGAAAAATGCCTCTCCCCCGCAAACCGCGTACGGCTTCAAGTACGACAACTCGGCGGCGAGATACTGGGATGAATTCATGCTGGTGAGAAACGCGAACGCGGGCGATCCGCTCGCTCAGCATGAGCTGGGCCTCCGGTATCTCACAAGGAACGGGTTTCCCGCCGATACCCCCAAGGCCGCATACTGGATTCAAAAAGCCGCCGCACAGAAACTGACGACGGCGCGCTACAACTACGGATTGTTGCTGAACAACGGCTGGGGGGTGCCCTGGAACCCGTTCGAGGCGTACAGGCAATTTCGTGCGGCCGCGATCGACGGGATGGCCGAAGCCGAATATGTGACCGGCCTTCTGCTCACCGACAATCTTACGGTTCCGAGAGATTACCGGGAGGCGTACCGGTGGGAATCGATGGCGGCGGATTCGGGATTTGAACCGGCGAAGGAAGTTCTCCGGGAGTTTAAGCGAAGGGGGATCGACGCAAAGCGCGGCGCCGCCCGTCCCGATTCCGCGAACCGCGCGGAAAAAAAACGGCCCCCGCACCTCTCGTCAGCTCCGCAGTCTGGTTCGGGCCTCCAGCCGATCTTTCTCGATACGGACGTCGATTCGATGACCGTGCCGGACGATACGACGCTCACCCATGAGGTACTCCTCGCGGCCGGGACCCAGCTCAAGAAAATCTCGGGCAACAAGACGGAGGAAGCTCCCGATTCCGAGATCGTCCGCAGGGTCTTCGATGCGGCCGAGGCGGGGAGCCCGGAAGCGCTGACATTGATCGGGCGCTGGTACGAGCAGGGGACGGTCATGAAGCAGGATATCGTCCTGTCGAGCCTTTATTACCTGCGTGCGATGCGGCTCGATGCCCCGTGGGCTCCTCCGCTCCTCTGGAAAATGATCCAGGAGAAAGACTACTTCCGGAAGCTGAAGGCGGGCGCGGACCGGAACGACCCGGCGGCGCAATTTTCATGGGCCCAACTCTTCGCTTCCGATCTCGACCACCAGCTCACGCAAGCCGAAGCCCTCGCCCTTCTCGAGCGCGCCGCACAGAAGAACTTCGCACCGGCGGTCGTCGAACTCGGGATGCGGTACATCGGCGGTTCCTGGCTCAAGCAGGACCGGGAGAAGGGGATCGGGTTGTTGCGCCGCGCAGCGCAGTTGAAGAGCCGCGAAGCGAAAGTGCGGCTCGCGATGATCGAGCTTCAGGGATCGAAAAATCCTGCGCGCGACAGCACGCTGGTGAAGACGCTCCGGAAAGCGGCCGGAGACGGATCGGTGCTCGCCCAGACCATGCTCGGGTATTGCTACCGCTCCGGGCTCGGCGTGGCCCAGAATACCGCGAGGGCCGTCCAGCTCCTTCGCTCCGCCGCCCAACGCGGCTCCAACCCGGCCTACACCGCCCTCAAAGACCTCTACGGAGAGATCAGGCCGTCCGATCCGGAATTCCGGATCGACGAATAGGACCGCGGAGCGGCGGAACCAGGTTAACGAACGCAGCCTAAAGGCCGCGGCTACCAAGCCCGAGGCGTCGGTAGGCGCGACCTTCAGGTCGCGTAACGCGATGGCAACGAAACTCAGACAGTTCATGACACTCGTGTGGTTAGGTTTTTACCGGAAAATTCGGTATATTTGACCGTTCATCGCATCCGTCTCCTCGAGTACTCCTCTTGTTCGAATCCGATGGCTTAATTGACCCTTCTTTCATTTCAAGGCACATTTCATGGTAACGTTTGAATCGCTCCACATTAGCAAATCCACAGTCGCCCTTCTCACCAAGCACGGAATCACCGTCCCGACCCCGGTCCAACAGGCGATGATGCCGTTGATCGCGCAGGGACATGACGTCATCGCGCAATCCGAAACAGGGTCCGGCAAAACGCTGAGCTTCGCGCTCCCCCTGATCGACAAGATCGAGAAGCGCGACGGCCTTTCGGCCCTCATCCTGGCTCCGACACGGGAACTCGCCCACCAGATTGCGGGAGAGTTCATCAAGTTCTCTGCCGGCAACCAGCTCGTCGTCACGCCTGTCTACGGCGGCGTTTCGATCGGCGAGCAAACAAAGAAACTACGGCAGACGAACATCATCGTCGGCACGCCGGGCAGGCTCCTGGACCTGATCCAGCGGGGCACCGTGCATCTCGAAGGAATCAAGTACCTCGTGTTCGACGAGGCCGACCGGATGCTCGACATGGGATTTCTCCCCGACATCGAGAGAATCCTCCGCCACGTCCCCAAGAAGCGCCAGACGCTCGTGCTCAGCGCGACGCTTCCCAAAGAGATCATCCAGATCAGCCACAAGTACCTGATCACCCCGATGCGAATCGAATTCGCGCCGGCGGTCAAACCAGAGTTGCTGCGCCAGACCTATTATCAGACGAGCCCCGATCAGAAGGCTCCGCTGCTGGTTCACCTCCTTCAGCAGGAACGCGACCTCGCGCTTGTCTTCTGCAACCGGAAACACATCACTTCCAAGCTCGCGAGAAAGCTGACCCAGAACGGGGTCGACGCGCGTTGCCTGAACGGCGACATGGCCCAGAATCAGCGGGAGCGTGTGACCTCCGATTTCCGTCAGAAAAAATTCAACGTGCTCGTCGCGACGGACGTCGCGGCGCGCGGGCTGCACATCGACGATGTGACCCACGTGTATAACTATGAGATTCCGCGTGACGTCGACTCCTACACCCACCGTGTCGGCCGCACCGCCCGGGCAGGCAAGCTGGGCGAGGCGATTTCCCTCGTAGCAACGGACGAGGAACGGAAATTCTTCAAGCAGATCCTCTTCACCTATGGCGGCAGCATCTCGCTCAAATCGGTGGACGGAGCGGATCTCAAGCGGCTGATCGAAGCGCCGAAGCGTCCCTCCTCGGGCCATTCTTCGCATTCCCGCACGTCGGGAGCCTGGACGAACCAGCCGAGGTCTCGCGGGCGCCGGCGGCGCAACGTCTGACCGCGGGGGATTAAACCACGGCTCCGCCCGCGGCGTCTAACACGCGGTGAAGCATCTTCGTTCGGTCCGAATAGCTCTTTTCTCACTCCTTCTTCCGGTCCTGATGGGGTCCCGGGCGCCGGCTCAGACCGCCGGCCTCAGCGGGCGGATCGTGGACCGCAAGACAGGGCAGCCCATTCCGGGCGCGCACATCAAGCTCACCAACGAGAGCGATACATCGCAGACGTACCTGGCTACGAGCGGTGCGGACGGCACATTCCTGCTGACCGGTCTCCCCGCGCGCGCCTACAAGCTCGAAGCGACCTTCGTCGGCTACGCGCCGTTTCTTAAAACGTACACGCTCGACAAGCGGAGCATCGACGCGGGAGATCTCGCGTTATCGCAGATCGCCATCCCGCAGCCGGAGGTCGTCGTCGAAGGGAAAGTCCCCCCCGCCGTCCAGAAAACCGATACGACGGAATACAATGCGGGGGCGTTCAAGACACATCCCGACGCCACCGCCGAGGAGCTCGTGGCAAAGATGCCTGGCATTACGGTCGACAACGGAAGCGTGAAGGCCCAGGGGGAGGATGTCGGACAGGTCCTGGTGGACGGAAAGCCCTTCTTCGGCAGCGACCCGACGCTCGCCCTCCGCAATCTCCCCGCCGACGCGATCGAAAAAATTCAGGTGTTCGACAAGCTGAGCGACCAGGCCGAATTCACCGGCTTCGACGACGGCCAGTCGGTGAAAACGATCAACATGATCACGCGGCGCGACAAACGGAATCAGCAGTTCGGGAAGTCGTACGCCGGATACGGGGATGCGGGCAAGTATCTGACTGGAGGCGGGTTCAACTTTTTCCATAACGACACCCGTCTCTCTCTCATCGGCATTTCCAACAATGTGAACCAACAGAACTTTTCCCAGCAGGACCTCCTGGGAGTGCTGGGCAACAGCAACCAGAGAGGGTTCTCCGCAGGAGGCGGTTTTTCGGGAAGAAGGACGAGGGGCGGAGGAGGAGGCGGGGGCGGAGGGTTCGGAGGAGGGGGCGGTGGCGGGGGACAATTTCAGGGCGGATCCGGAAACGCGTCGAACTTCCTCGTGGGCCAGCAGAACGGCATCACCACCACCAACTCGATAGGCACGAACTACACCGACTCCTGGGGGAGCCAGCTCGCCGTCAGCCAGAGTTACTTCTTCAATCTCGCGGACGGCCGGAACGATCAGGCGCTCCGGAGGCAGTATTTCGGCACACCCGATTCAACCATCCTCTACAACGAGCACACGAACGGCGAGACCCGGAATTCCAACCACCGGATCGATTCACGGGTCGAGTATACGGTGGACTCTTCCAATTCCCTGGTCGTCCAGCCGCGGCTCTATTTTCAAAATAATCACTCCTCGAACCTCCTGACGGGGGTGAACACGCTCGCCACGGAAGCGCTCGTCAACGAGACCGAAACGAGCAGCGAGACGGGAACGTCCGGTTACAACCTTTCGAACCATGTCGTGTTCCGTCACAAGTTCGCTTCGCCCGGGCGCACTGTCTCGCTCGATGTGGGGATGGGACTCAACAGGAAGGAAGGGACGGGGACCCTCCGCTCCACCTCGGGGTTTTTCCTCGATTCGTCGGCTGTCAGGGATACCCTCGATCAGCAGACCCCGCTGCTGACAGACGGCTGGTCGATCACTCCGAGACTCGCGTACACCGAGCCGGCCGGTGGAAACGGACTGCTGCAGTTTACCTACAATCCCTCGTATTCGAAAAACAGCTCGGATAACCGGAGCTTTCTCTACGACATCCGGACCGGCGGATACACAATTCCGGATATCCAGCTCTCGAATCTCTTCTCCAACGAGTATTCGACGCAGAACGCGGGCGTGGGGTACCGGCTGAGGGCGACAGGGCTTAACCTCATGGGAGGGGTTTCCTATCAGGTGGCATCTCTCCGGGGTGAGCGGGAGTTTCCCACTTCCACCCGGGTGGACCGCACATTCTATAACGTGCTGCCGAACGCGATGCTCACCTACAATTTCGGCGAGCACACCAATCTCCGCTTGTTTTACCGGACATCGACGAAACCGCCGGACATCAGCCAGCTCCAGGATGTCGTGGACAATTCAAACACTCTCCTGCTGAAAACGGGCAACCCGGAACTGAAGCAATCGTTCAGCCAGACGTTCGTCTCGCGCTTCGGCCTGACGAGTCTCGAAAAAGGAAACAGTTTCTTCGTCCTCTTCTCGGTGACCCGCACATCCGATTTTATCGGCAACTCGACGATCACGGCCGCCCGCGACACGATGGTGACCGGCGGGATCGCGCTCAACAGGGGAACACAACTGACGCTTCCGGTCAACCTCGACGGCGACTGGAACGTCAATTCCTTTCTGACCTACGGGCTCCCGGTCAATCTCATCAAGTCCAATCTGAATTTCACCTCGGGCTTCACCTATACCAGGACTCCCGGGCTGATCGGCGGAAGCCTGAACCTGGCCGGCGTCTCCACCGTCAGCGCCGGGACCGTGATCAGCAGCAACATCAATGAGGATGTCGATTTCACCCTTTCCTATACGGGCAACTACAGCGTTTCCCGGAACACGCTCGTCGCGGACCAGAACAGCAACTACTTTTATCATACGGCCGGCGTGAGACTCAACCTGATCTTCTGGGAGGGGCTTGTGTTCCGGAATGAGACGACCAACATGCTCTATAACGGGTTGAGCGGGGGGTTCAACCAGAACTACGTCCTGTGGAACCTGAGCCTGGCCAAGAAGTTATTCGAAAATCAGAGGGGAGAGCTGCGCGGGAGCGTGACCGACCTGTTGAACCAGAACACGAGCGTGAGCCGCACCGTGACGGAGACGTATCTGGAAGACAGGCAAAACCAGGCGCTTGGACGGTACCTGATGCTGAGCTTTACCTATACATTGCGGTAAACTTCACGCGACCTGAAGGTCGCGCCTACCCTGACTTTTTCTCGTTCCCACGCTCTGCGTGGGAACGCATACCCGCGGCGCTCTGCGCCGCGACCCATTTGTCATCCTGAGCGCAGCGAAGGATCTCCTCCTTCGTGGACCGGGATCCTTCGGTCGCTCCGCTCCCTCAGGATGACAATCTGGCTAACTATGCCTGATCTCCATCAGGTCTCCGTCTCTCACGACATATTCCTTCCCCTCGAGTTTCCAGAGGCCCGCTTCCTTGACTTTCGCGAAGGATCCTCCGTGGGAAATAAAATCCTCGTAATGCACGACCTCCGCGCGGATGAACTTGTTGACGAAATCCGTGTGGATCGCGCCCGACGCCTCCTGCGCGGTCATTCCCTTCCGGATGGTCCATGCGCGGCACTCGTCCTCGCCGACGGTAAAGAAGGACTGAAGCCCGAGGAGAGCGTACGCCTGGCTGATCAGGGTGTTGAGGGCGGACTCTTTAATCCCGTACTCCTCCATGAAGACCCTCGCCTCTTCGTCGGGGAGCTCTGACATTTCCATCTCGATCTTTCCGAAGAACGAAACCACCCTCGTGTCCTTGTTTCCCTTCGAGCCGGATATCTGCCCGAGAGCCGCCTCATACCCGGCCCGCTGTGACTCGTCGAAGTTCAGCGCAATCAGCATCGGCTTCATCGAAAGAAACTGGTAGGTTTTCAGGATGTGCATTTCGTCGCGGGTGAATTCGACTTCGCGCAACGGTTTCTCGGCGTTCAGAGCCTGGACACACTTCTCGAGGACGGGGAGCTCCTTTTTCCCCTGGTCGTCTCCGGATTTTTGCAGTTGCTTTTTGATCCGGTCGATCCGGGTTTCGATGATCGAGAGGTCGGAAATGATGAACTCGGTTTCGAACGACGCGACGTCCCTCAGGGGATCGAGGCTTCCGTCCGGATGGGGGACGGCGTCGTTCCCGAAGACCCTGACGACCTGCACCAGGGCGTCGTTGGTCTTGACGTTCGCCAGAAAATTGGTGGTGAACTGCGTGGACCCCGACTCTCCTTTTTTCAATCCGACCACGTCCACGAACTCCACCGTGGCGTATACCGTGTTCCGCGGAGAGAATATCGAGGAGAGCTTGTCGAGCCGCCCGTCGGGGACCTTCACGATCGCATGGTGGGTTTCCGCCTTCGTGAGCGCGGCCGGATCAAGATGCGTTTTGGTGATAGTTTGAAAGAGAGTCGACTTTCCGGAAAAAGGCAACCCGACAATGCCGATTTGCATGGTAAAATCCTCTGGAATGCGTTGCGTGAACCGAAGAAGGCACCTGAATATAGCATTTGGGGGCGATGTTCGCAACGAACATCTTTCGGGATAAATTGCTATCTTGGCAATGCCCGCCTGCGGGCTCCCCGGAATGAATTCGAGCTGGTATGTGTTCTATCACAATCATCACCTCACAAGGAGAACGGTTCCATGAGTAGATCGGTATTTGTTTCCTGTTGCGTTGCGTTTGCAGCGGTCCTGCTTCTTGCCTTCACGCTTGCAGGGCGATCCACAGTCCGTGCCCAGGCCAAGGCTGCCAAACCGGAAGAAAAGACCGCGGAGCAGGTGAAGAAAAATATCCAGGCCCTGAAAGGCCTGCCCGCATCCCAGTTCAATCCGGTCATGGATTATTTCGCCTCTTCCCTCGGCGTCCGGTGCGACCACTGCCACTCGCTCGATTCCAACGGGCAGGGATTCGAGAAGGACGACTTGAAGCCGAAGGGCACGGCTCGCAAGATGATCCAGATGGTCATGGACATTAACTCGAAAAACTTCGGCGGCAGAACCGAAGTATCCTGCTACACCTGCCACCGCGGAAGCGTGGAACCCACGAAACTGATCCCCGTCCCACAGCCCTTTGCCAAGCCGGACCGCGAGGAGGCGTCGGAATCGGCGAACCTCCCCTCGGCGGACAACGTGATCGCAATGTACGAGAAGGCGCTCGGCGGGGCGGATGCCATGAAAAAGATCACGTCGCGTGTCACCAAAGGCGTCTCGATAGACGCGCGGGGATCGCAGCTTCCCATGGAGATCGCACAGCAGGCGCCCGACAAGTACTCCCTCTCCGTTACGATGAAGGAAGGAATGCAAAGCAGCCGCGCGTTCAACGGGACCGCCGGATGGATGGTTTCTCCAAGAGGCACCCGCGCCATGCCCCCGGACCAGGCGGAAGAGATGAAGCACGAGGCGGCGCTCTTCCCGATCGCGACTCTCCGGGAGCTCGCGGCGAAGCTCCATGTGCGCGAGACCGATACGGTGAACGGTTCGACCGCGTACGTCCTGTCGGCGCCCGCGGGAGAGCACGGGACGCAGCGCTTCTACATCGACTCGGCGAGCGGCCTGCTGGTTCGCAAGGTCACGATCACCGAAACGATGATCGCCAACATCCCCGAGCAGGTCGATTACAGCGATTTCCACACCGTGGACGGAGTTCAGATCCCTTTTACCACCAGGACCGCTGGCGTCGATCCGAGAGATTCCTACACACGCCGCGTCACTTCCGTCGAACAGAACGTTCCGATCGACGAGAAGAAATTTGTCATGCCGGAGATCAAACCGAGAGGCCGGTAGGATTCGGCGCACCCCTCTTCGTAACCCGAAAACCCCGCCCGAAAGGCGGGGTTTTCGTTTCCCGATGCCGGAAGAACCCCGGAGGAGGCGATTGCACTCCTTTCGCGGAATTTTCGTACACTGGAAGGTGTTAGAGAGGGTGAAAGGAGCAATTACAGCATGAAAGGACTTGTCTTCGGAATCGGGGCAATCGGGGTACTTGCGGTTCTCATTCTGATGGGAAGCGGGACCCACGGAAAGCAAACAGTGAAAGCTCAGGGGGATAAAAAGCCAATGTCATCAGCAGCGCTCGACACGGCTACGCTGGCGGCCGGATGTTTCTGGTGCGTCGAGGCCGTGTATCAGAACTTGAAGGGAGTTCAGTCGGTCGTCTCCGGATATTCCGGCGGAACGGTAAAAGACCCCTCGTATGAAGAGGTCTGTTCCGGATCGACCGGCCATGCGGAGGCGTGTCAGATCGCCTACGATCCCAAGGTGATTTCGTATTCGGATATCCTGGAGGCCTTCTGGAAGGCGCACGACCCGACGACGCTGAACCGTCAGGGTAACGACGCCGGCACCCAATACAGGTCGGCCATTTTCTACCACAACGCGGAGCAAAAGCGGCTCGCCGAGCATTACAAGAAAGAGCTCGACTCCGCCCACGCGTTCGACGCGCCGATTGTGACCGAGATTACGCCGTTCAAGAACTTCTATAAGGCGGAAGACTACCACCAGAACTATTACAACGAGCACGGGAACGCGCCGTACTGCATGTTCGTCATTCGGCCGAAAGTGGAAAAATTCAAGAAGGCCTTCAAAGACAAATTGAAGGAGCAGTGACCCTCAGGCGCCCGGTCCATGGCAAGGTTTAGGGTCTACCTCGAGTACGAGGGGACCCGCTATAGCGGCTGGCAGATTCAGAAGAACGCGCGCACGGTCCAGGGAGAGTTGATGGAATCGGCGCAGCGGATCTTCCGCACACCGAAGCTCGAATTCTACGGATCCGGACGCACCGACGCCGGCGTCCACGCCCTCCGGCAAGTAGCCCACCTCGATGTTGACACCGTCCTCGGTCCGGAAATCATCAGGATGAAGCTGAACGACGAGCTCCCGGCGGACATCAATATCCTTGAAATCGAAAAGGCTCCCCGGAATTTTCACGCGCGGCATGACGCCGTCGGGAGAAGCTATCTCTACCAGATCTCCCGGAGAAGAACCGCACTCGGCAAGCGGTACGTCTGGTGGATCAAGGACGCCCTCGATCTCCGGGGAATGGAACGGGCGGCCGCGCTGTTTATAGGAATGAAGGACCTGGGTTCGTTCTCCGCCGACGATGCGGAGGAAAAATCGACGAAGGTCCTCATCGAGGAGCTGACGCTGAAGGAAACGGGGGACCTGATCCTGGTGCGGTTCGTCGGTTCGCATTTCCTCTGGAAGCTGGTTCGCCGGGTCGTCGGGGTCCTCGTCGAAGTCGGGCGGGGAAAGCTTGCGGTCCGGGAAGTCGAGCACTTCCTGAAGGTAAAGTCGGACAAGCCGGCAAAATGGACGGCGCCTCCCTCGGGATTGTTTCTCGAAAGGGTCTATTATCAGGGTGACGCACGGAACGACAGGATCGAGCCGGTTATGGCCATCGGAAGTGGTCATCCTGAGCGCAGCGAAGGATCTCCTCCCTTTCGGGGGCCTAAACGCTAGATCCTTCGGTCGCTACGCTCCCTCAGGATGACAATGGGGGTACTTGCTTTCCGGCGCCCTTTTCCTATCTTAATGGTTCGCAGTAGATACGTTTTCAACCATCTCCCATCAGGAGAAAGCTATGGAAGCAGTGACTGTTCTGAACGACGTGGCTTCTCCGGGAAAGGTCTCGAACCATCCAGAGACCGCTGACGCACTGGGCATACGCGAACTGCGTATCACGTTAATCCGGGCAACGAACTACACCGACGACGGGTACCCGATCAAAACGAGGATCGGCGTCATCCGCAGCAACACCCTGACGCAAATGGGCACGCTGACGCGTCATCTTTCCGACTACCCCTTCTTCCGGGGGATTCCTCTCACCGTACGGTTGATCGACGAGGCCATCGAGCGGGTCCCGGCCAGGGAGATCATTGCGCAGGCGGCGCTTCCCGGCGTCCGCTCGATCGTCATGCTTGTCGGCGTCCAATCGAATCAGTACCCGCGCGCTCTCGATATCGCATCGTGGTTCCTTCCGCACAAGATCCCCGTCCTCATCGGGGGCTTCCATGTGAGCGGAATGCTCTCGATGATCGGACTCACATCCGACCTGAGGGACGCGATGGAGAAGGGGATCGTTCTCGTGGCGGGCGAAGTGGAAGGAAACCGGCTTCCGGACATCATCGAGGACGTGATCTGCGGCAGCGCCGAGCCGCTCTACAATTTCCTGAAGGAAACCCCCGACCTCTCCGACCTCCCGATTCCCCGTCTGACAAAGTCCGACCTGAAGGGATTTGCCTCTCCGTTCAGCACGATCGATACGGGGCGCGGCTGCGTCTTCACGTGCGAGTTTTGCACGATCATCAACGTGCAGGGAAGGACGATGCGGTGCCGGGACCCCTTGCAGGTCGTCGAGTTTGTCCGGGAGAGCTACCGCGAAGCCGGGATCGCGCATTGTTTCTTTACGGACGACAACATCGCCCGGAACCCGCGCTGGCGCGAGCTGTTTGCGGGGCTGATCCGGCTGCGGGAGGAGGAGAAAATCCCCTTCACCTTCATGATGCAGAGCGATCTGGCCGCCCGGAAAATTCCCGGGGGCGATTTCTTTGTGCTCGCGAGCCGGGCCGGCTGCAATCAGGTCTTTTTCGGCGTCGAGAGCGTGAATCGCGAAAACCTCCGCTCGCAGGAGAAGTTCCAGAACCAGGTGTCGGAGTATCAGGCTCTCGTAGCGCACTGCCATGAGCAGGGTATCGCCTGCCACGCCGGGTATATCCTCGGGCTGCCCTACGACACTCCGGCGCACATTTCCGAGAATATCGCGGAGCTGCAGCAGATCGGCTTCGACTCCGCCTCCTTCTATATTCTTACCCCCCTTCCGGGTTCCAGGGATCATCAGCGGTGGTGGCAGGAACGGAGATGGATGGATCCGGATTTCAACACGTATGACTCCGCCCACGTTTCCGTCAACCCGGAACGGATGACGGGGGAGGAACTCATGGCGGCGTACCGCCGGACGTGGGACCAGTTCTATTCGACCGAGCATATGGTCAACGTGCTCAAGACGTGGCGTCACGACTGGAACTACTACTGGGACAGGCTCTTTTTCTTCGCCTGGTATCTCTATGCCTCGAGAATTGAGCGCTTGCATCCGATGAACTGCGGCTTCTGGACGGTCCGCCACCGGAACGACCGGCGGGCGGGGCTTCCCGTCGAGGGTCTCATCCCCTTCTGGTGGGGGCGGTTCGTATCAGCCGGCAGGCGCTTCAAGGGAATTCTTCGGCTCTTCTTCCAGCTTGAGGAAGTGTGGCTCAGGAGCAGGCCAAAGAGCGCGATCGAGGAAGCCCTTCACGAACGCGTCCGCAAAGCCAAGAAGGATATCGCCGACTGGCGCGACCTCAAGGCGAAGGAGCTTGTGACGATTTATGAAAAACTACATGTCGAGATGCCGGAGGTGAAAGTTCCTTCCGTGCTCTCCTTGTGGTTCCGCAAAAGAAATCCGTTCGCCGCCGCCTATACCCGGGCCTACGTCCAGAGGATCTGGCGCCGCTGGTACATGCATCTCTGGAACCCGTTGAAATGGGCCGAGGTGTGGGTCTTTGAAGGTGTGAACGGTCTCCGTTTCCTAACCTACTTGTTCCTTGTGGGGAGATAAGCAAGAGGGAATTCCACGGCGGGGCAGCCGGACGCCCCGCCCGCCCGGACCGGGCGAGACAGGCGGATCGTAGGCATGCCGGCCGAACCGAAAAGATCCTCTGAATCGGCACTGAAGGGTCTCAGGCTCATCTTCCGCACGCTGGCCTACCGGAATTACCGCCTCTTTTTCGGCGGACAGATCATTTCGCTCACCGGAACCTGGATGCAGCAGGTGGCGCTGATCTGGCTCGTCTACCGGATGACAAATTCCCCCTTCCTCCTGGGACTGGTGGGATTCTCGGGACAGATGCCCTCCTTCCTCCTGAGCCCGTTCGCCGGCGTCATCGCGGACCGGTTCAACAAGCACCGCATCCTCGTCATCACGCAATCGCTCTCCATGCTCCAGGCGTCCGTCCTCGCCGCGCTCACGCTCACCGGCAGCCTGGCCGTCTGGCATATCCTTGCGCTGAGCATCTTCCTCGGCGTCATCAATGCATTTGACGTGCCGACCCGGCAGTCGTTCCTTCTCGACATGATCGAAAACCGGGACGATATTTCGAACGCGATCGCGCTGAACTCCTCGATGTTCAATGCCGCCCGGCTTGTGGGACCGTCGATCGCCGGAATCATCATCGCCACGCTCGGGGAGGGCCTCTGTTTTCTGCTCAATGCGGTGAGTTATCTTGCGGTGATCGGCGCCCTGCTTGCGATGAAGATCACCCGCCGGCCGCCGGTGAAGAAACCGGAAGGGGTCCTGTCCGGATTCGCGGAAGGGTTCCGGTACGTGTTTCGGTTTAAGCCGATCAGGAGCATTCTGCTCCTCCTCGCTCTCATCAGCCTCATGGGGATGCCCTACTCCACGCTCATGCCGATCTTTGCGAGGGACATCCTTCACGGAGGCGCGCATACGCTCGGGTTTCTCATGGGAGCAACCGGCGTCGGCGCCCTGACCGGCGCGCTGATACTCGCTTCCCGGAAGAACGCCGTCGGACTGACCCGGTGGATCCCCGCCGCCGCGGGACTCTTTGGCGCCGGCCTCGTCGCTTTTTCGCTCTCTGCCACGACGTGGCTGTCGGTCGGCCTCCTGTTCATCGTCGGGCTGGGCCTGATGGTGCAAATGGCGTCGAGCAACACGATCCTTCAGACGATCGCAGAGGACGACAAGAGGGGGCGTGTGATGAGCTTCTACGCCGTGTCGTTCATGGGCATGGCGCCGTTCGGGAGCCTGCTCGCCGGAAGTCTCGCCGGAACGATCGGAGCCCCGGGCACCCTCCTGATCAGCGGGTGCGCCTGCCTCGCCGGGACCATCGTCTTCACCGCGAAGCTTCCCGCGATCCGGAAGCAGATTCGACCCATCTACGTCAAACTGGGCCTCGTCCCGGAATTCAAGGGAGGCGCGATAAGGATGACGGAAGTGGCGATTCCGCCCGAGCAGTGAGTTTGCTATCGAGGGGAATTAATGCTACCTTCCAAGGTTCAATTGAACGATCGCACCGAGCGGTTTTTCCGTGCTTCCCGCCGTAGGACTCTCAGCATAGCAGATGACAGGTCCTCCTCTGGTTCCCCGCTGCGGGCTTAGTCCACAGTTGTACACTCACCCACTCAGGAGGTTCACATGAGACTCTACGTCGGAAATTTGTCGAGAGATGTCACAGAAGAGGATTTGAAGGAAGCGTTTCAGGCTTTCGGTCAGATCGCCGAGGCGACGATCGTGAAGGATCGTTTCAACAGCGTCTCAAAAGGGTTTGCCTTTGTCGAAATGCCGGTCGAAGCGGAAGCGAAGGCCGCCATCGAGGCGCTGCACGGTAAAGAATTGAAAGGGCGGTCGCTCGATGTCAACGAAGCGAGACCCCGTCCCGAGCGTTCATCGCGCGGCGGCTACGGCGGCGACAACCGCGGCGGCGGCGGGCGTAGAGGCGGCGGCGGACGAAGGTCCTGGTAACCGGATCCGGGGGTTTGTAACGGCAACGCTCTCCGGGCCGGCTCCCTGATGGGAGGCCGGTTCTGCGGCGGGCGGGGGTTTGACGACGGTGGATGAGTGTTGTGAACATGGGGGTGGAGCGCCTTCGCCGCTGGCAGGGCAGAGCTCCCGTCCCACGAATGATCACTGGAGGAAACCATGAATATTCATGTCGGCAATCTGCCCCTCGATGTCACCGAGCAGGAATTACGGACACTCTTCGAACCGTCCGGCACGATTGAATCGATCGATATCATCTCGAACCTCCGCACGCACGAACCGCTCGGGTACGGCTTTGTGGTCATGCAAACCGATGAGGGGGGAAAGCACGCGATCGAAACGCTGAACGGAACCAACCTGAGGGGGAAGGCGATCACGGTCGCCCCGGCGAACAGGCCGGGAGGACGAAGAAAGTCTTCGTTCAGGAAGCCCCGCCCTCAGTGAACGTATGGCCGCGGGTCATCCACCAGAACTGATCCCACCCGTAAAGCACACCTCTTCGACGGCGAACGCGCCAGGCCCCATGCGGTTGAACACCTTCCGGACCCCGGCGACACTCCTCATCTTTTTCCTGGCCTTCTTCGCGATTACCACCCTTGCGGGATGCGCGAAGAGCGAACCGCAAAAAAACCGGACCGCTCATCTGGGGGGAAATACGCTCGCCGAGACGATCGCCGACAACCGGGCGCGCCTCCTCGCCATCCAGGGCGTCTTGAAAGTGGAGGCGGCTGATTGCGGCATCGATTCGTGCATCAAAGTCACAGTCGATCATAAGACCGCAATCCTCAACGCCCAGATCCCCATGATGCTTGAAACCTACCAGGTAAACGTCGTCGAAGCGGCGAGGTAGCCGCAGCCTTCAGGCTGCGGTCCGCGACCTGATTGTCGCGTCCAGCGTGCGGCGTAAACCTCAGACGAAGCTCCTCCTTATGTGACATCGAAGTCCCACCCGCCCATCCGGTCTCCCAACCGGTGAGGCGGAGATTCCACAACACCTCCCGTATATCCCCTCTCACGCCCAAATTCTCACCCGCGGAATTGTGGTACAACTCTTGCCTCTCTGTTCAGCTGGTAGGGTTCGCCCAACCAAACGAGAATACATCGATCACAAATCGATCCGGTACGGAAGTATCGGACGAGGGGGAGATATGAAGCGAACAGCAGTGTTGTACATGTTCATCGCCCTGGCGAGTATCGTCTCCGGGCTCGCCGGATGCAAGGGGGATTCTCCGTCGGACGGGTCCGGCGGCACACCCCCGGGAACCCCGCCGGCGAACACATTCGTCATGCAGCCGATGAGTTTCAGTCCGAGCAGCATGACGGTCGCGATAGGGACTGTCGTCACGTGGAAGAACAGCGACGGCATCGCGCACACTTCGACGAGCGACACTCCGGGGTTGTGGGACACGGGGAACATGAATCCGGGGACGAGCAAGACGACGACCTTCAACACCGCGGGGACGTTCGGGTTCCACTGCACGTATCATGCCGCCATGGGAATGACCGGAACGATCACGGTGCACTAAAGCGGGCGGCGCGCCCCGCTCGCGCCGCCGGTATCCGTTTACATGTAGCGTGAGGAGTTCCACATATGCGAGCAGTGTTATCCCTTGTCGCCCTCCTGGCTCTCTCCGCCCAGGCGATTTCTCAGACGACGCACACCGTCGTGGCCTCGGGATTCACGTTTTCTCCCGATAGCATCTTCATCGCGCCCGGCGATAGCGTCCAGTTTAGTCTCGGATCGACCATCCACAATGCCGCGCAGGTGGACAAGCCGGTATGGGATGCCAACGGCACCACCTCAAACGGCGGGTTCATGGTCCCCTTCGGCGGAGGCACGATCGGCCTGGCCGACACCGGGATCTACTATTACGTCTGTCAGAACCACGCCCCGATGGGAATGAAAGGGATCATTCGCGTCGGCGTCCTCGCCGCGCCGAATTCGATCACGGTCGAGAGCATGGCCGACCAGGACGGAAGCCTTGCGACAACCGGCGACCGTATGCTGAAAAACTGGCGCCTGAAGCTCTACAAGGACTCCGTCGGCTCGGGGATTGTCGTCGATTCCGCGGGCTCGGAGAGCTCGATCACTGCGACGAACCTTCCGGCGGGAACGTACGTAGCGGTCGAAGCGGACAGCCTTCCGTGGAGCCACATCTCGGTAAGCGTCGACGGGGTCTCCCAGGGCCCGACCTCCCTTCATCAATGGCCGGTGACCGTGAGCTCCGGGGAGGACCGCACGATCGACTTCATCAATTTCGCGCCTCATACGATCATCAATTCCGGATTCACGTTCGTTCCGGACAGTTTCACCATTCCGGCGGGAGATACCATCCATTTTGTTCTGGAAATGATGCACACGGCCAGGGAGGTGAGCCAGTCGACGTGGCTTGCCAACGATACGGTCTCCAATGGAGGGTTCGATCTCCGCTTCGGGGGCGGTAGCGCGGTTCTCAACACGCTCGGCATGCACTACTATATCTGTATTCCCCACGCCCCGATCGGGATGAAGGGAAGAATTCTCGTCGCATCCCCGGGATCGTTTTTCACCGTTCACCGGAATGTCGCGGCCGGATGGAACATGGTCTCGCTCCCGGTCGACGCGACCGACCGGCACGTGACGGCGCTCTACCCCAACGCCGTTTCGCGCGCGTTCGCGTACCAGGGGTCCTACACTCCCGAGACAATTCTTTCGGCCGGCGCCGGCTATTGGCTGAAGTTCAACACCGGTCAAACGGTTTCCGTGACCGGATTCCCTGTCGTGCGCGATACCATCGACGCCTTGAAGGGATGGAACATGGTCGGCTCTATCGCGTTCCCGCGGGCGAGCGCGTCGGTTGTTTCGAACCCGTCCGGAATTATCAATTCGCCCTTCTTCGGGTTCAGCGGCTCCTATTTTGTCGCCGACACGATTCTGCCCGGGTTCGGCTACTGGGTGCGTCTGAGCGAGCAGGGGAAACTGATTATAGATACTTCATCCGCCGCCGCGACCCCGCGCACGCTGAGCGAGGGCAACTTCCTCGGTGGTGCGAGCCGTCTGGTCATTCGCGACGCCGCGGACCATGAGCGAACGCTCTATGTCGTGGAAGAAGGCCCGGATACCGATCCGCCCCCCTCGTTCGCCGAGCTCCCGCCCCTCCCGCCGCAGGGTGCGTTCGACGTACGGTTCGCGTCGGGCCAATCGTTGAAGATCCTGCGCGCGCACGAATCGGGTGAATTTCCGGTGTTGCTCTCGTCTGTCTCCTACCCGATCGATCTCAGCTGGGCGATGAATTCGCCGGGAAGGGGAATCCTTCTTAGGCTGGACGGGAAGTCGATCGGGCTCACCGGGACGGGCTCAATCCGGATCACGGCGGCGGTCGGCAGGATGTCCCTCGCCGTGGTGAACGCTCCGTCCTTGCCCGTGGAGTACGCTCTCTCGGATGCTTACCCCAACCCGTTCAATCCGGCGACGGTCATCGGGTACAGCCTCCCGGCTCAAAGCCGGGTGCTTGTCCGGGTTTATAATATCCTGGGACAGCTCATTACAACCCTCGTCGATGCCACCGAGGGGGCGGGGCAAAAGTTTGTATCGTGGGATGCGGGCGAAAAGGCGAGCGGGCTCTACTTCGTCAGGCTCGACGCGACCGCCGCAACCGGGCCCGTTCGCTCCTTCACGCGGGCGATCAAGGTGGTCCTGCAGAAATGATGGCAGGTCGCGCCTACCGATGCCTTGGCCTTGGTAGCCGCAGCCTTTAGGCTGCGGTCCGCGACCTGAAGGTCGCGCCTGCAGAAATGATAGCCAGATCGGTAGCCGCAGCCTTTAGGCTGCGGTCCGCGACCTGAAGGTCGCGGACTACCGGATGATAAACGAGATGTATTATTTTGCGATCTGTTTGGATGGAAACGACAAAGATTAAAATCAGGATGGAGATTTTCGGGATCCTCCTCTTCGCCGCGGTGGCCGGGTCCGTCTTTACAGGCGCGGGGTTCGGAGGCGATAACAAGAGAGTTCAATCTCCGGACAGGGAGCGTGCCCTCCCCCCGGTCTCGTTCAAACGGGATGTCATGCCGGTGTTCCGGCGATACTGCCTCTCCTGCCACAACGAGGAAGCGGGTAATCCGAGCGAGTTCGTCCCGGATAGTTACGAGAGCGTCATGAAGAATGCAAAACATGGCCCTGTGGTGGTGGCCGGACAACCCGATTCGAGTCATCTGTTGCAGAAGATGAGTCCGAGCCCCCCATTCGGCGATCCGATGCCGCTCAAGGCAAAGAGACCGTTTCCGAAGGACACGCTCCAACTGCTGTGGCGCTGGATCAAGGAAGGGGCAAAAAATAACTAGAGACGATGGAACCACTGCGCGGTCCCGGATCGTCTCAGGGGTGCTGTGGGTTAGCTGGATGGTGAGTGAGAGAGCGAATGCCCGTTGAATCTCAAAGGGGAAAAGAGTACATTCTCCTAAATTGAGACCCGGGCATTGCGACGCTTCCCACAGCACCTTCTTTTGATTTCTCCGCGCAGGCGAAGCGACTTCCTCTCCGGCTGCCTTCTCGGAGCGCTCGGGTCCTTTTTTTTCTTCGCGGTCTCCCGCACGGACGCTCAACCGGTGACGGGTTCGATTCGCGGAACAATTCTGCTCCCGGAGACGAACGAATTCATGGAGGAGTTGCTGCGGGAGCGGTCGCTTACCCGGTACGAGATGCACCTCCACGGTTCAAACGAGCCTGTCGAGCCGTACCGTCCGTCGGAGACGGCGGTCGTCTATCTTGAAGCGGTTCCCGCACCGGCCGGCGGTTACGATCCCCCCGCCGCTCACCCGCAGCTGAACCAGTCGCAGATGCTCTTCCGCCCTCTGGTGTTGCCCGTTCTTGTCGGATCGACTGTGGACTTCCCCAACAACGACAACCTGTTCCACAACGTCTTCTCGTATTCGCAGCCGAGGGAATTCGACCTTGGGCGCTACCCCCGCGGACAACTGAGATCGGTGCGTTTCGACCGGACAGGCGTGGTGAACGTCTACTGCGATATTCATTCCTACATGTACGCGACGATTCTCGTCCTCGAGAATCCCTATTACGCCGTCCCCGATGAGGACGGCTCCTATACCATTGAAAACGTCCCGGCCGGCTCCTACAAGCTCGTCTTCTGGTACGGAAGGAAGAAAGTCAGCGCGAAATCCGTGACGGTCGAGGAGAAGAAAACGACGGTGGTGAACCTTGGATTCTAAGACGATCCTCCGCGCTCTGGTCCTACTGACCGGAACTCTTGCCGCGTTCGTCCATTCCCCCGGCCAGCTCCGCCTGAGCGGCCAGGCCTCCGCGGCGTATGTCAAGTCCGACGCCGGGTACTCTCAATACATCATCGATCAGGGGAGGCCGACGTTCGCCTGGCGCTTCGATCTGTTCGCCGACGCGGCGATCAGCGAACATATCTTCTTTTACAGCAACGTACGGATGCTTCAGGACCAGGTCGTCCATGTCGATCTCTTCTCGCTGAAATTTGCCGACCTGACCCCGGCTGAGATCAATATCGAAGCGGGAGAAATCGACCTTCCGTTCGGCAACCTGGGGGAACGGCGGTTCCCGAGGACGAACCCCTTTTACAACCTTCCCCTCCTCCACGAGCATCTGACATCCTTGCGCAGCTCGAATTACGCCCTCTGGCCTTTCGATTCCAGGTACACCGC
Organism: Bacteroidota bacterium; assembly: GCA_036522515.1. NCBI lineage: Bacteria > Pseudomonadati > Bacteroidota > Bacteroidota bacterium. Next base: position 5,506 of record DATDFQ010000054.1, on the reverse strand, counting down.
CGGAGGCGATGGGATCCCGATACTCGACCAGGGTCTCTACGATCTCGGCGTGAAGCTCTACGGCGGTCTCGGGATGTTCGACTACTGGGTCGCGCTCACGAACGGGATGCTGAGCGCCACAAGCACATACTCATCGAGCTATGGTTCATCGGGCTTGAACACCAAACGCGGGCTCGGAACAATTGCCAGGCTGGCCGCGACGCCTGTCACCGCGCTCACGATCGGGAGCTCGTATGCGACCGGTCCCTTCATCAGAGAGTACGGCGCATATTTCTACGGGGTACAGTCGTCCGATATTCAACAGCATGCAGTCGAGGGCGACATCGATTTCACACTCGAACATTTCTCCCTCTATGCGGAAGTGGTCCGCAACATCTGGACGTTTTATGACGCGCTCGGATATGACCTTACCGCCACCGGCTATTCGGTCGAGGGGCGGTATACGCTTGTCCCGAGGTTGACGCTCGCGGCCAGGGCGGGCGAGATTTTCTTTGACCAGATACGCGTGAATTCTCAGCTGGTCCCGAACGAGTCCTATCTGGTCAAGTGGGACCGGGATATTCTCCGCATCGAGGGCGCCCTGGGGTACCGCCTGGACCGCTCGGCTCTCGTGAAACTCATCTACGTGTCGAACACCGAGATCGGCGTCACCGAAGACCCCCCGGACAATAGTCTGATCATCCAGGCGGTTGTGAGTTTCTAGCGGGTGCCCGATGAAAATCCGCAGCAAAATCCTCCTCGCGATCTGGGGCTCGGTCCTCGTTCTGCTGCTGATCACCTATTTCATCGTGAAGTACTGGACTCAGGTCCAGGTGGAGGCCCGTTCGACCGAAGCCCTCCGCAGCAACTATACCACACTGCGCGAGCTGACCTCCCTGAGATCCGAAGAGATTGCAAAATCGTGCGAGATTGTCGCCGAAACCCCCCGCCTCAAGGCGGTCGTCGAGATACGGGATCCCAACACCGCCACGCAGCTTTCGGAGGAACTGAACAAGAGCCTGATGAGCGATCTCCTCCTGGTGAAGGACGCACGGGGGAAGTTGCTGGTCCGGATTGTCGACGGAAAGCCCGACATCGCGCGCACGCCCGTCCGCGATGACGCCGGATTGCCGGCCGGAACCGTAGCGTCGCCGCAGGACGTGCGATTCCTGAACGGAGCCATCTACCGTTGCGCGACAGCCCCGATCACCGTCGGGCCGGATACGCTCGGCTCTCTCACGCTCGGTTTTCGCATCGAGAGATCGGACCTCGATGCGATCAAGGCGATGACCAACAGCGATGTTGTTCTGCTCCACGGCGACTCGATCGTGAGTTCGACCCTGCCCGGTGATGCGGAAGCGGCATTCTCGGAGTGGATCCGGGCCGCGGGCGCTTCCGGGGCTCGCGCCGTTCTGGATGCTCCGCAGCCGGACGAGACGACCGTCGCGTCCATCGCGACGGCGAACGATCAATACCTCGGCAAATCATTTCTGATCGGAGGCAACCGGTTGGAATCACGCGTTCCGATCGTGATCGTCGTCCTCAGGCCTGTCGCGCGGGAGGTTCAGGCCGCGCTGAAACCCGTCTTCAACGCGTTTTTTGTCCTTTCGATACTTGTGTTGCTTGTGACGGCGGCGCTCGGCTTCGTGATCTCGCAGGGCATCACACACCCGATCGCCGCGCTCGTGCGCGGAACCGGCGAGATCAGCCGGGGCAACTACGACTATGCGATCGCGGTCGGAAGCGACAAGGAAATACGGTTTCTCGCCGAGAAGTTCACCGAGATGAGCCTCGCCTTGAAGGACAAGATGAACCAGCTCGCGGTCCGCAATTCGGAAATGGAGGAAGCCCTCCGCCAGCTGAAGGAGATGCAGACCGAACTGGTAAAATCGGAACGCCTCGCGGCGACCGGAAAGCTCACGGCACAGCTTTCCCACGAGATCAACAACCCGGTTCACAACATACAGAGCTGTCTTCAGACGCTCCTGAAGAGGTTCAACGAGCCCGGAACGGACGCCCGGGGGCGGGAGCTGCTGGACACCGCGCTCGAAGAAGTCACGCGGCTCGCACGGTTGACGCGTCAAATGCTCGACGTCTACCGCACCTCGATGGTGGAAATCGAACGCGAACCCCTTTCCCTTAACGACGTGATCCAGGACGTCGTCTCGACCTCCGCCGAGGTCTTCCGGAAGCAACGGATCGGCGTCAATCTCTCGCTCGACCCGTCTCTCCCGCCGGTCCAGGGTTCGAGGGATAAACTCAAGCAGGTCTTTCTCAATCTCTTTCTCAACGCCAAGGACGCGATGCCGGGGGGCGGAACGCTGACGGTCCAGACCTGCGCCCGGAACGGCGCCGTAATCGCCCAGGTGGAAGACACCGGCGTCGGTATCCCGCCCGAGAACATCAACCGGGTCTTCGACGCGTTTTTCACCACCAAGAGCAAGGTCAGCGGCGTGGGCCTCGGACTTTCGGTCACCTACGGCATTATCAGGCAACATGCGGGAAGCATCTCTGTCAAGAGCAGCGCGGGAAAAGGGGCCGCCTTCAGCGTGACGCTCCCCGCCATCCAATAACCGGAACGAACCATGGAACGGAAAAAGGCTCAGATACTGATCGTCGACGACGACAAGGCATTCCGCGTCGCCACCGTCGCGCTCCTTCAGGACGAGGGGTACGGGGTCACGGCCGCGACGAACGGAGACGAAGCGACGAAGCAGATAAGCGAAAGGAAATTCGATCTCATCCTTTCGGATCTCGTCATGGAGGGAATGAACGGCATCGAGCTCCTCCGGCACATCAAGCAGGAAACCCCCGACGCCACCGTCATGATGGTAACCGGGTTCGGGTCCGTCCAAACGGCCGTCGAGGCGATGCGGCACGGCGCCTACGACTATCTCCTCAAGCCGTGCAATAACGATGAACTATTGATCAAGGTGCGCCGGGCGCTCGGTGAGAGGGAAAAGACGGAAGAGCTGGAGCGGCTCCGCAGCCTGCTGGAATCCACGGCAAACTTTTCGAATATCATCAGCCAGAATTCGAAAATGAAGGAGGTCTTCAAGCTGGTGCGCCAGGTCGCCGGCACGGATGTGACGGTGCTTGTCCTGGGAGATACCGGCACCGGAAAGGAGCTCATCGCGAAGGCGATCCATCTGAACAGCCAGAGGAAGGAGAAACCGTTCGTGGTCGTCCAGTGCTCGGCGATTCCAGAGACCCTCCTGGAGAGCGAGCTCTTCGGTTACGAACGGGGCGCCTTCACCGGCGCTGCCCGGCCCCGGATGGGCAAGTTTGAGGAGGCGAACGGCGGCACGATCTTCCTCGACGAGATTTCCGACGTTCCGCTTGATCTCCAGACAAAACTCCTCCGCATCCTGCAGGACAAGCAGGTCGTGCGGCTCGGCAGCAACACGACGATGACCGCCGATGTGAGAATCATAGCCGCCACCAACCGGGACCTCGACGTGATGGTCTCCCAGGGAAAGTTCCGCGACGACCTCCTCTACCGGCTGAACGTCTTTCCGATCGCGCTTCCCCCGCTCCGCGAGCGCCTCGACGATATTCCCCTCCTGGCGGAGTTCTTTCTGCAGAAGCATCAGTCGCTCGCCCGGCAGCCCATCACCGGTTTCGCTCCGGCGGTGATTCATGCGATGATGAACGACGCCTGGAAGGGCAACATCCGGGAAATGGAGAACCTCATCAAGCGCGCAATTATTAAAACCGACGGGAACCTCATCACCTCGATCGAGCTTCCGTCGATGATGAAGGGTTCCGGGGGCAGGGACGACGGCACGGCGATCCCCTCGTCCGCCGCCATTCCGTACAAGGAGTACCTCGAGCACGTGACCCGCGACGCCGAGCAGAAATATCTGGTGCGGGTTCTCAGGGAGTGCAAAGGGAACCTCAACCAGGTCGCGAGGATGATGGGAGTCGACCGCAAGACAGTCTACCGCAAGATCGAAGAGAATCAAATCGACGTTTCCAGGTTCAAGGACCAGCACGGTGTTGAAAAAACCTAGTCCGCCCTGAGTCCGGCAGCCCCCGGGCGGGTAAACCGCGCACCGGAAGTCCCACCTTTTCCCCAGTCAGTCCAACCCCTTCCCGCGCCCTGTGGCATGCGCGCCACACGGATCGATCCGTGAAAAAGAATTGTTCCAGATTCCGTACTCCGTTCACCTCTTTTCCATGACATCCCCGATGGCATGGAGTTTGTACCTTCAGTGAACGTTCTTCCTCCCGGCACTTCGGCAGGAATATTTCACTTCACACAAACGATTTGAAAGGAGTTTTCCCATGCATCCCACGCAGAGATTGATCAGGATTGCAGCGGGAGCGCTGGTGGCCGCGCTCTCTCTCCTCTCCGTGCTCGTATCCGGTTGCAGGAGCGATGCAAACACCTCTCCGATTGACGCGTCACTGCTGAGCAAGCAGGCCGCAGCCATGTCCCTGAGAGGGGTCCACCCGGCGCAACAGGTCAACCTTGTCGCAAACAGCGCGAGTTATAATCCGCAGAGGGTCGACGCAGGGCTATTGAACCCCTGGGGGATCGCCATGACACCCACGGGCATCATCTGGATATCCGTAAATCATTCGAGCTCCTCGGTGATCTATGATACCAACGGGATTGAAAAGCGCCCGCTCGTCACCATCCCCACCCACGGCGACAGTATCAACGGTGGCGCGCCGACCGGGGTGGTGTTCAACCCGACGAGCGACTTCGCCATCCCCTCGACCGGCGGGGCGAGCAGATTCATCTTCGCAGGCGAGGACGGAATCATTTCCGCCTGGGGTTCCGGCAATCACGCGATCATCGCGGCCGACCGTTCCGAAGCCGAAGCGGTGTACAAAGGTCTGGCACTGGCCAGCAACGGGGGTCACAACTTCCTCTACGCCACCAACTTCAAGGGCGGCGCCGTCGAGGTCTTCGACGCGCACTTCCAGATGGTCTCCAACCCCGGGTTTCAGGATCCCTCCATCCCTGCGGGATTTGCGCCGTTCGGCATCCAGAACGTCGGAGGAAAACTCTTCGTCACCTATGCAAAGCTGAAGGGGCCCGATAACGAAGACGACGAATCGGGGCCCGGGAACGGATACATCGATATCTACAATCCCGACGGAACGCTTGTCAGCCGTTTTGCGTCCCAGGGAACTCTTAATTCTCCCTGGGCCATCGCGCGTATCCCCGGGGAGGGATTCCGCGGCCTGGAAGACGCCATCCTCGTGGGTAATTTCGGCGACGGGCGGATCAATATCTTCGGCAGCCACGGTAATTTCAGGGGGCAGCTCACGGACAGCGCCCGCCATCCCATCACGATCGCCGGGTTGTGGGCTCTCGCGTTCCGGGCCACGCCGGGATCTCTCGGAGAGGATTCCGGCCAGCCGTCCGGCCGCCTCTTCTTCACCGCAGGGCCTAACGACGAGAACGACGGCATCTTCGGATACCTCGCGAACTTCAATCGGGCCGGCGATCTGGGAGACAACGATCATGACGGTCAGGGAGACGACGATCAGGGAGATGACAATCAGGGTGGGG
>DATDFQ010000053.1 GCA_036522515.1 Bacteroidota bacterium | reverse complement strand
CGACAACTGCTGAAAAACGGGGTAATCCTTGACTTTCACCTGATAGTTGGGCTCTATCGGTTCCATCTCTCCCACCTGCTGGAGGAGCAGGTAGGCGCCGGACTTGGGGTTGAACTTCCAGGCCCGGCCTCCCTTGATCTTAATCTCTTCGTTCCGCACCACTTCTTCGAGGACGCGCCGAAGAAGCTCTTCCGTACTGCTGAAGGGCTGAGAACCGATGTTCTCGATCGTACGGTATAACTTACGCAACTGCATGTGCCAACCCCCGATTGATCCGTTAAAGCAGCACAAATGTAAGGTGAAAAAACGTAAAACGCAATGGTTCGCTTATCCAGGGGCACGCGGGATCTTGCCCAAATCCAAACATCTACGTCCATTTTTCGGTGGAGTATGTCGGAGGCTGTGGTTATATTACATCCATCACAGTTGAAGGATGAGCCAATGGAAACCATGACATCGACGCTCCCGCCAATACCCGAGATGGAGCGCGCCTACAGGAAGAGCGACGCCTCGTATGACGGTATTTTCTTCCTGGGAGTCCGGACGACCGGTATTTTTTGCAAGCCGTCGTGTCCGGCGCGGAAACCGATGCCCGAAAACGTCGAATACTATCCGACTTCCCGCGAGGCCGTTTTCGCGGGCTACCGCCCGTGCAAACGCTGCCATCCGCTCGACTTGAATGACACTCCGGAGTGGGTGGAGAGGCTCTTTGAGGCGATCGAAAAGGACCCTTCGAGGCGGTACTCGGACGCCAGTCTGCGCGAGATGGGGATCGAGCCGGCTCGCGCCCGCAGGTATTTTCTCAAGAATTACGGGATGACCTTCCAGGCTTACTGCCGGGGGCGGAGACTGGGGAAGTCGCTCGAACAAATCCGCCTCGGAGAGGATCTGGACGATGTGGTGCTCGGATATGGTTATGAGTCGCACAGCGGGTTCAGGGATGCATTCGCAAAGACGTTTGGGACTCCCCCCGGAAAGAGCCGCGATACCGATTGCGTTCTCGTTGCCTGGATCGAGAGTCCGTTAGGTCCGCTGATCGCGGGGGCAACATCGGAGGGAATTTGCCTGCTTGAATTCACAGACCGGCGGATGCTGGAGGGGCAGGTCGCGACGCTCCGGCGGCATTTCAAGCGAGCGATCGTCCCCGGCTCGAACGATCATATCCGGAAATTGCAGGGTGAGCTCCGCGAGTACTTCGCGGGGGAGAGGAAGAATTTCTCGCTCCCGCTCGTTTACCCCGGAAGCCCGTTCCAACAAAGCGTGTGGAACGCGTTACTGAAAATTCCGTACGGCGCGACGACCTCTTATGAAGAGATTGCGAAGAGAGTCGGCTCCCCGAAGGCCGTCAGGGCGGTCGGGACGGCGAACGGGATGAACCGGATCGCGATCGTGATTCCCTGTCACAGGGTTGTCAACAAGAACGGCGAGATGGGCGGTTACGGCGGCGGGCTGAGAAGGAAGGAGGCGCTTCTCCGGTTGGAGAGGGGAGAGATGAGCTTTGAGTTTTCTACCGAACGTCGCGCGACATCACGTTCGGAAGTTGTCGAGCAGAGCTCAACGGTCAACGGATAAGAAGAAGCTTTTTGGTGTTCGAATAGGGCCCGGCGAGCAGCCTATAATAGTAAACTCCGCTCGGTACTCCGGAGCCGTCGAACACAATGCTGTGCGGTCCCGCCTCCTGAACACCCTCGGCAATGGTAGCCACTTTCATCCCCAATACATTGAGGACCGCGAGGGAGACGCTCGATCGTTTGGGAAGGGTATAGGCGATGTTTGTCGAAGGATTGAAGGGATTCGGGTAGTTCTGCGAGAGCGTGTATTCCCGCCCGACTGTTCCCGCGTCCTTCACGCCCAGGACCTCCTGGTAGGTGACGACCAACCTTGGGCGCAGGCTGTCCACGATATTGTCTTTGCTATCGAAGCGTTTCGTCGTTTGAAGAGCGGCTTCGTTCCCGATCAGTATCCACCCGAAATTGGAGGAGGCTGTGTCGAGCCAGCGCTGGACATCGCTCACCATGGCCGGAGTGGATCCCCACGTGTAGGTCCCGACTCCCGACACGTGGAGTGTTTCGCTCGGCGTGGCGTCGAAATCCCCGCCCGGGGTTGACCATGTCTGCGTATTAAAGAACCGGTGGATCCACGTCGCGTCGCCGGTGGTTGCCCCCGTTCCGCTTCCCTCATCTCCCGCCGCAACTGAAGTGCCCTCGCCCCAATCTGCGAGCACCCGATGAAGATCGACCCGCTCTCCGAAGGAGGAGGTCCGCGACATATTGAGCGTGAGTCTTGCGCTCTGAATCACAGCGTGCTGGGGAATATTGCCCGCGAGATTAAAGGCAACGAGGGCCCGTCTCCGGAAGCCCGCGTTCGTCCGGCCCGTAAAGAAGTGCTGTCCCGCGCCATCGCTCAGGGAGCCTGTAGTGTCCTGGTAGAGGGTGTTATCCTTGCTCGCTCCGATTGTGACCTGGATCTGCGCGTGGAGGAGGGAATCCCGGGTTCCAATGAAAAGCAGCGCTAGAAGAAGAGCGAGACCGTAGAGGGCGTTTCGAAGAGTCATTACCGGTTTCCTAGAAGGCGTGGATGATCGGCCAAACGATGGAGGAGAGAACGACCTCCGCGACGATTTCGACGCTGGCGGCGATGGCCACCGAATTTGGGAAGAGCGGGATGTTTGTGTATCTGGAACAGAGGTATGTTGCGAGTGCGACCACCACGAGCAACTGCGGGATAAAAAACAACGGAATCAGGGAAACCACGATCCCGCTCCCGGCGATCACGACGCAATTCATGAGATTGGCGGTGATCTTTTGCCAACGGAAGACGGCCCGGTACATCCACGTCTTGAGTGCGAGACTCAGGAGCATGCCGGGAAGGAAACTCATGGCATTGAAAATCATCTGGACCGAGCGATTTGTTCGTTCACGTTAGGCGGATTTAGCTGTCCGCACCCAAGATACTAACCTTCATGGCAAGGGTCAAGAGGGGAACGAGGCAAACCCAATGAAGATCCCGACCTAAAACATGTCGGGATGACGAGAAAAGAAGAAACTGGGGCACGATCACTCACCATACCTCTTCCTTCCCTGGAAACGCTGGCATAAGGGCCTCGCGAATCTGGATCACACCGGAGAGGGAGGACTATTGACTTTGTGGGGAAATCAGGCTATTATCTACCTCGGCAACGGGTACAGGAGCCGCAGTTTAAACTTGTTGACGGGGAAAGCATATGGATAAAGCTCTGATTCTGTATGTGGACGACGAGCCGGGAGCGCTCGAGACGATGAAGGATGCTTTGGTGGAAAAGGGTTACGACGTGCTCCAGGCGACCAATGGCGCCGAAGCGCTGGCCCTCCTCAAGACGAAAACCCCGGACATCATACTCGCCGATCTCCGGATGCAGCCCGTCAATGGATTCGAATTGTTTCAGGCGATCAAGAAGAACCCGAGATTCCTGAAGACGCCGGTGTTTTTCCTCACCGCGGTGGACGACCCCCTCGCCCAAAAGTACGGCGAATCCCTGGGGGTTGACGCCTACCTCACCAAACCTGTCGACATCGACCATCTCGATAACATCATCCGGGGCAGGCTGGGACTCAGGTAGTCCCGCCGCGTATCCCTCCCGTTGAACGCTCCCGAAAAGCCGGCCGCTTCAGACCGATTCCTCTTCGTCGATCTCTTGCGGGGATGGGCCGTCCTCGTCATGATCGAGACGCACGTGCTGAACGCGCTCCTCGCCCAATCGCTGAAGGACCAGGCTCCGTTCAAGATTCTCACATTCGTCAACGGGCTCGTGGCCCCTTCATTCCTTTTCTGCGCGGGATTCGGTCTCGCGATCAGCCTGCGGCGCCGGTGGGACAAGTTCATGCGGTTCGAGCGCCCGTTCTGGCGCACGGTCGTCCGGATGGTGTTTATTCTGGTCGTCGCGTACTCGCTCCATTTGCCGTTCTTTTCGCTCCGGAGGATGGCGGGAATCACGGACGAGCATCTCTGGATATCGTTCTTTCAGGTGGATATCCTGCAGGTCATCGCCGTCACGCTCCTCTTGCTGGTCCTTCTCGCTTCCGTGACGCGGAAGCCGGACATTTTCCGTACGATCGTCTCCATTCTTGCCCTGGCCGTGATCTTCGCGGCGCCGGTGGTCCGCGCGATGGATCTGTCCGGGCTTCCGATCTGGTTCCGTCCGTATCTCTCCCTCCAGTTTCAGTCGCAATTCCCGATGTTCCCGTGGGCGGCTTTCCTGATGGTAGGCCTGATACTCGGATTCTGGTACGTTCGTGCCGCGGAGGAGAAGAAGGACGCAGAGTGCATGAAGTGGTTCGGGATTCTCGCCGTGGGCGGGATGGTGCTATCGGTGGCGGCGGAATTCGCGCCGTTCGGTGTCTACCCGAATCATGATTTCTTTCGGGCAAGCCCGGAGTTCTTTTTTGTGAGGGTTGGGTGTGTGGTGATGGCGCTCGCCGGGCTCTGGCTTCTCGGCAGGAAACGGCAGTCCTCGGGCCCGTCTCTCCTCTCCTTATTCGGGCAGGAATCGCTTCTTGTTTATGTCGTGCACTTGCTTATCGTCTACGGCCACGACTACGATTTCAGTTTCGTGAGAATGTTCGGGCAGACGCTGGGCTATGTGCAGGCGTTGGGCCTCTTCGCGGGGTTGACGATCGTGATGTATCTGCTGGCGTTCGTCTGGCACAGCATCAAGAAATGGAATATGCGTGTGGCATACGGGATTGAGGTGTGCATACTCGGGGGGATTGTGGCGGAGTTTGTGCTGAAGTAGGGGAGATCCTTCGCTTCGCTCAGGATGACAGTGGGTTGGTAGCCGCAGCCTTTAGGCTGCGCCGATAGATACGCGACCTAAAGGTCGCGCCTACCGTTTCCTCGGGCGACGTCATGATGACGGAGAGTCGGTAGCCGCAGCCTTTAGGCTGCGGTGCGCGACCTGAAGGTCGCGCCTGGATTCCTTCGCGTCATTTTAAGAGCTGGCCGACGGGCCATTTACGGATCTTCGTGAGCGTCTCGTAGTCGGTGAGATCGTAGTGAATCGGTGTTATTGAAATCAGACGATTCCTGATCGCGATTTCATCGGTGTCTTCAGAGTGGTCCATCACCTCCAGGTCGCCCGTAAGCCAGTAATATTCCTTGTTGTTCGGATCGCGGCGCACTTCGAACGTGTCATCCCAACGGGTTTTTCCTTGCCGCGTGATCACGACGCCACGGATCTCTTTCTTCTTCACGGCAGGAATATTGACGTTAAGCAAGGTTCCGTGGGGGAGACCCTTCTTGACGACGAACGCCGCAAGCGTCTTCGTGAATTTGGCGGCGTACCGGAAATCGGGATCTCCAAAGGTCGTCAGGGAAACGGCAATCGAAGGAATCCCAAGCACGGTCCCCTCGGTCGCCGCGGAGACGGTGCCCGAATAGATGATGCTGATCGCCGTGTTCGAACCATGGTTGATCCCCGAAACGAGGAGGTCCGGCTTTTCTTTCAAAAGCGAGCTGATGGCGAGCTTGACCGAATCGGCCGGCGTGCCCTCGACGGCGTAGCCGAAAAATCCGCCGTTCTTGTAAAACTTCGTCGCGCGCAAGGGGTAGTTCATCGTGATCGCGTGCCCGACCGCGCTCCGCTGCTTGTCGGGGGCGACGACGTCGACATCCCCGAGCTTCTTCAATTCCTTTACGACCGCCTCGATCCCGGGGGCGTCGATGCCGTCGTCGTTCGAAACCAGTATCCTGAGCCGTCGCTTCATGGGCATGCCCATCCGCTCTAGTAACTCTCCTTCCCGGTCGGGAACCGCTCCGATTTCACGTCCCCGATATACTCGCGGAACGCCTTCCTCATGATTTCCGCCATTTCGGTGTATCGCCGCACGAATCGAGGCTTGAACTCTTCGGTCAGCCCGAGCATATCGTAGACGACGAGCACCTGCCCGTCGCAGTGGGGGCCCGCTCCGATGCCGATCGTGGGGACATCGACCGCCGCGGTGACCTTTTTTGCGAGCGACGCCGGGATTTTTTCGAGCACGATCGCGAAGACCCCGGCCTCCGCGAGCACTTTCGCGTCTTTCAGGAGCTCGTCGGCTTCCATCTTGGATTGAGCGCGCACTTCGTACGTACCGAACTTGTTGATCGCCTGCGGTGTGAGCCCCAGGTGACCCATCACGGGGATCCCGATCTTCACAAGGTGCTTGACGATCTCCGCGATGTACGCGCCCCCTTCGAGCTTCACGGCTCCGACTCCCACCTCCTTCATGATCCGGCCCGCATTCCTGATGGCGTCGTCGACGCTCGCCTGGAACGACATGAAGGGCATGTCCACGACGATCAGCGCGTTCTTGACGGCCCGTTTCACCGCCTTCGCATGGTAGATCATGTCGTCAACCGTCACCGGCAGGGTCGTGTCGTAGCCGTGCACGACGTTTCCGAGCGAGTCTCCCACGAGGATGATGTCCGTCCCGACCTGGTCGAGGTATTTCGCCACGAGGAAATCGTAGGCGGTGAGCATCGCGATCTTCTCGCCGGTCTGTTTCATGGTCAGGACCGTCTTGGTCGTTACGACGCGCGGCTTGGCGGCAACTGCTCGGTTGTTTTTCATCGCGGTGGTCCCGGGTTATGCTGGTTGAGTGGCGGTGAAGGCAAAATCGTGTTCTTCAAACGTGATCCCGCAGGAGAGCTCGAACCCTTGCTTCATGGCCCGGGCACATTCCTCGAACGGGACTTCCCTCCCGAGGATCGATTCGACGTCGATCGTCCTGTTAGCAAGATCATCTGCAATTAACCGGGCGGCATGTCCGACTGCCGGGGCAAGATACTCGACGATCCGGCGGTGTTGCGGTCCGAGAAGAAGGGACCCGTGCTGGAGAACGACCCTTCCGTAACGCCGCTGGGCGCTTCCGGCGAGCTTTCGGCCTTCGTACTGAATTTCATCTTTGGCGGAACTTGAGAAACAGGGGAGCGAGTGCGGGTCGGCAGCCGGGGCCTTGAGCCCCCGGTCGTTTTCGGTTAACGCCGCATCGACCCCGAGGAGCTTGAACGCTTGCAGAAGGCCGCCGCTGATGAACCGGTAGACTTCGCGCGGGCTCCTCTCGCCGGAACGCATCACGATGCTGTAGGTCAATTCGCGCGAGTGAAGTATGGCGCGCCCGCCTGTTGGCCTCCGGACGAGGTCGATGCCTGCGCGCTCCAACGCGTCGGCGTCGAAATCCTCGACGCGCTGGTGGCGGCCGATGGAGATCGCGGGAGGGTTCCACCCATAGACCCTCAGCGTTCCCTCCTCGTCGCTCTGTTCAAGCCGGGAGGCGAGGAGCTCGTCGAATTCCATGTTGAACGCGCCTGACCGGAACCCGGTATCGACAAAGTTCCATCTCATCGGCGCGACCAGATGACCCCGCGCTTGCTCTTCTCGATGAAGTCGACGACGCGGCGGATCTCGTCCGTTAATGAGAGGTCTGTCTTGATCTTCTCGAGCGCCTGGGAGATGTTGAGCTGGTTGTGGTAGATCATGCGGTAGGCCTTCTCGAGGCTGTCGATCGCCTCGGGGGCAAAATTCCGTCGTCTCAGACCGACGAGGTTGAGCCCGTTGTAGGCGAGCGGCTCCTGTCCGGCGAGGACGTACGGGGGCACGTCCTTCGTGACCCGTGATCCGCTTCCGATCATCGAATGGCAGCCGATGTGGGAGAACTGATGGATCCCCACCATGCCGCCGACGACAGCATGGTCTTCGATCACGACGTGGCCGCCCATGTTGACGGAATTCGCGAGGATGACATGGTCCCCGATGGCGCAATCGTGAGCGACGTGCGAATAGGCCATGAAGAAGCAGTGGGCGCCGACAGTCGTCTTCCAGCGCTCGTGGGTGCCCCTGTTCAGCGTCGCGTACTCCCTGATCACGGTGTGATCACCGATTTCCATCGTGGTCACCTCGTTCCGGAACTTCAGGTCCTGCGGTTGAGTGCCGATGACGGCCCCGTGGTGGATCCGGCATTCCTTGCCGATGCGGGAGCCGTTGGCGATCAGGGCGTGGGAGGCCACCGTGGTGCCGTTGCCGATCACGACGTCGTCCTCGACGATCGCGTAGGGTCCGATGCTGACGGTATCGCCGAGCTGTGCTTTGGGGCTGACGATTGCGGTGGCGTGAACGGTGGTGCTCATGAAGAAGTATGCCTCGCTTGAATCTGTTGATCCGGAGACCTGACGGGCCCCGGGGTGAATAGCAATCAGACCTTCAGGTTAACCTCGTTCCCGTCGACGATCGCGGCGCTGAATTCGGCCTCGGCGACGAGCTCCTTGCCGACGTACGCCTTTCCCTCCATCAGCGCGATCTTGGCGCGCCGGTTGCGGATCGTGACCTCGAGCAGCAACTGGTCGCCCGGCACGACCGGCTTCCGGAATTTGCAGTTGTTGATGCTGGTGAACATCGCCAGTTTTCCGTCGAGGTTTTCGAGGCCGTTCAGGAGCAGAACCCCTCCGGTCTGGGCCATCGCCTCGCAGATCAGGACGCCCGGCATGATGGGCCTTCCCGGAAAATGCCCCTGGAAGAACCAGTCCCCGAGCGAGAGGTTCTTGACGCCGACAATCCGCTCGTCGAGCTTGAACTCGGTGATCTTGTCGACCATGATGAAAGGATAGCGGTGGGGCAGGATCTTCATGAGCGCGTCGCTGTCGAACACGACTCCTTCCTTCTTCACGAACTGATACTTTCTGACAAATTTCTGCTGCTGGTAGGCCTTTCGGATCTTCTTCGCGAACTCGACGTTGCTCGCATGGCCGGGCCTGGCCGCCAGAATCTGGGCTTTGAACGGGACTCCGATCAGCGCGAGGTCTCCCATCAGGTCGAGGAGCTTGTGGCGCGCCGGCTCGTTCTTGAAACGGAGCTTCTTCGCGTTCAGGATCCCGTTTTTCCCCATGATCGGGGACTCGGTGAGCCCGAGTTTCTTCATGATCTTTTTCGCGTTTTCCGGTGTCATCTCCTGATCGATGATCACGATCGCATTGTCGAAATTGCCGCCACGTATGAGGCCCTGATCGTGAAGCATCTCCACTTCGTGGAGAAAGCAGAACGTTCGCGCCGGAGCGAACTCGCTGACAAACTCCTTGTCGAGATCGAACAGGCCCGTGTGCTGGCTCCCCAGGACGGGGTTCTGGTAGTCGATCATGACCGTCATCCGGTAGTCGTCGGTGGGAAGCGCGACGATGTCGACGCCGTTCTTCTCGTCGGTGTAGCGGATCGGCTCGTCGATGATGAGGTAGTCCTTGGGCGCTCCCTGCTCTTCGAAGCCGGCGCTCACGAGCGCTTCGACAAACGGCTGCGCGCTTCCGTCGCAGGCGGGAGGCTCGATGTTGTCGAGCTCGATCACCATGTTGTCGATCTGGAGCCCCACGCTGGCCGCCAGGACGTGCTCGACGGTATGGACTTTCGCGTCCCCCTTGCGGAGTGTCGTTCCGCGGGCGACCTCGACCACGAGATCGACGATCGCCGGAATCTCCGGCTGGCCCGGCAGGTCGGTCCTGCGAAATTTGATCCCGCTATCCACCGGGGCCGGAATGAACGTCAGCTTTGTCGCCACGCCGGTGTGTAACCCGACGCCCGAGATGGTCACGGGGTGCTTGATTGTTCTCTGGTGGACGAGCATGAGGTGGCCTCGCTCTAGGGGATCGAATGTGAACTCAGAGCCCGAAGACTCTCTTCAAGCTCGCGGACGCGGTTCTGCAATTCCCGGATCTCCCTGACGAGCGCGGGGAGTTGCCTCAGCGCCGCCTCGATTCTCAGAGTCTCCTTGATCTCGCGGGCGGGATAACCGAAATAGGTGCTCCCGGGCTCGGGGATCGACTTGTGGACGCCTGACTGCGCGCCGATCGTCGTCCGGTCGGCGAGCTCGATGTGGCCGGTGAGCCCGACCTGGCCGCCGAGGGCGCAGTTCTTGCCGAGCTTGGAGCTTCCGGAGATGCCCGATTGGGCGGCGATCGCGGTGTGGTCGCCGATCACGACGTTGTGGCCGACCTGGATGAGATTATCAAGCTTGACGCCCCGTCCGATTCTCGTTTCTCCGAGCGTCGCCCGGTCGATTGTGCAGTTGGCGCCGATCTCCACGTCGTCTTCGATCACGACGATCCCGCGCTGGGGGATTTTTTCATAACTTCCGTCGGGCGTCGGCGCGAACCCGAATCCGTCGCTTCCGATCACGCAGCCCGGATGGATGATCGCCCGTTTCCCGATGCGGCAACCTTCCCGGACGGTCACGCGGGGATAGAGGAGCGAATGATCTCCGATCTCGACGCCGTCTCCGATGAACGCCCCTTCGCGGATGGAAACGCCCGGGCCGATCGTACATCGATCGCCGATTGAAACAAACGCGCCGATGGCGGCGTCCGGAGCGACTCGCGCGGATTTCGCGACAATGGCTGTAGGATGGATGCCTTCCGGGAGGCCGGCAGGCGCCGGGTTAAATAGATCGATCAGTTTCAGGAATGAACGGTAGGGATCAGCTACCTTGACGAAGTTCAGGGGCGGTTGCCTGCGGGAGAACTCCTCGAGGGGGAGATCTTTCGCGACGAGGAGCGCCGAAGCGGACGTGCCTGCGACGTGCTTCTTGTACTTCAAGTTGGCGAGAAACGAGATGTCTCCCCGCCCCGCCTCTTCTATCTTGGCGACACGCTCGATAGCCGCATCGCCATTCCCCACAACCTCCCCATCGACGGCTTTCGCGATGTCCGACAACTTCATGGTCATTTATTGAAGTTCGTCATGCGGTCGAAGACTTTCCCCGTCAGATCGTACTTGTCGTTCGTGTACATCAGGAGGATGTCGCCGCTCTTGTCGAAGACATAATCGTAGTTGTCCTCTTTTGCGATATCCTCGAGCACTTTGAAGATCTTGTTCTGCACGGGCTTCATCAGCTCGTTCTGTTTCTGGAAGAGCTCGCCGTTCTGCCCGAACTTCTTGTTCCGGTAATCGGCGATCTTCTTGTCCAGGTCCTGCAGCTCCTTTTCCGTCTGCGCCCGGAGCTGATCGGTCAGGATGAGCTTCTTCTTGTCGTACTCCTCGTACTTGAGCTGCCAGTCGTTCTGCATTTTCGTGAGCTCGGCCTGCCACTGGCCGACGGTGTTGTCGATCTGGCGCTGCGCGTCCTGCGCTTCGGGGAGCTTGTCCATGATCGCGGCGGAATTGATCCACCCGATCTTGGCCTGGCCGTTCGAGGCCTGGAAGGTTGCTCCCGCCAGCAGGAGGGAGAGGAGGAGAATTGTCGTTTTCATTCTGGTCACCTTATGCGTATGTTATTCACTTCCCTGTCGCGCCGCGCTTGAGCTGGTCGATCACGAGATTCGTGTAGTCATATTTCGTTTCGCCGTAGAGCAGAACGAGGATCTGTTCGTTGCGGTCGAACATGAAGTTAAGTTTTTGATCCTTCGCAACGCGCTCGATCACCTTCATTACTTTCTGCTTGATCGGGCGGAGGAGCGAGTCGGTCGCGAGCGCAAGCTCGCCGTCGTTGCCGAACTTTTCCTGGCGGAACTGCACCCCTTTTTGCTGAAGCTGAAGGAGGTCGTCCCTCTGCGTGCGCTTCTCGACGTCGTTCAGGAGGCCTTCCTTCTTCTGGAATTCCTGATACTTCGCCTGGAAGTCCTTATCCATCTTCTCGAGCTCGCCCTGCCACTGTTTCCCCATCTGGTCGAGGGTTTTCTGGGCCTCCATGGCTTCGGGGAATTCCTGGAGCACCTTCGCGGAGTTGACGTAGCCGATCTTCAACCCCTGGGCGCGCGCTCCGCTGCCCGCCAGGCAGAGGAGAAGTGAGAAGAGAGAGATGTATGCGAGATTTCGTTTCACGGTTGCCTCTGGTTGTTATGAAGTAATGGTTGACAAAAGGTTGTCGGGGTCAAAAGCCCCGGCCGAACTGAAAATGGAATCGCCACCCGTCCGGGCCCCCGTCGGTGGAGAGGACGTGGTCGGCGCCGAAGCCGTAATCGAACCCGATCAACCCGATCGGATTGATCAACAATCGCGCCCCGAAGCCGTACGACCGTTTCACGTCGGAGAAATTCGCGTGGTGGAAATCGGTAAAGACGTTTCCGCCTTCGGCGAAGCCCAGGAGGTAGATCGGGATCGGATTGAGCGTTACCGCAAGGCGGACTTCGAAGGTCTGTTTTTCCATGACGCGCCCGCCCGTCGGCCCGGCGTTGTTCCGGGGCCCTACGCTCTGGTCGTCATATCCGCGGAGCGCGGTGGTGGCTGCGAAGCCGAGTCCCGTCCCGCCCATGTAAAAGTAGTCGATGGGGGGAATCTCCAGATCGTTCGTGAACGCATCGACGTATCCGAGGGAGGTGGAGGAATAAAGCACGAGCCGGCCGGAGCTGAAGAGGGGCGAGTACCACTCGGCATTGAAGAGCCATTTGTGGTAGCTGACATTTCCGGGGAGAACCGGCCCGCCGGAGATTTCCGTGGTGAGCGAAACGCTCGATCCGGTCGTCGGGAATACCGGGCTGTCGGTGCTGTTCCTCGAAATGGTTTGGGTGAGGCTCACCTGGTTGGTCCGTCCGACCCGGTAGAGGGGGTTTCCCCCGTTGTCGTGCACGTCGTTCCGCTGGAAGCGCGCCGTGTAGTCGAGCCGGGAATAGACGTCGAGCCAGCTCAGACGCCCCCTGCCGACGCGCACCGATACGCCGGTCTGCTGCAAATCGTAGATATAGATCTGGCGCGTGTCGAAGAGGCTCACTCCGAGCGTGGTCGGTGTATCGTAGAGCCACGGCTCGGTGAAGCTCAATGAGAACGTGCGGAACCGCGACCCTTCTCCGAACTGCCAGTCGAAGTTCAGGACCTGGCCGCTGCCGCCGGAGAGAGGTTCGGAGAGGGAAAAGTTGTTGATCGTGAAGCCGAGCGCTCCGGTCACTCCGAACGCGCCGCTGTACCCGACGGACGCGTTGATGTTGTCGCTCGATTTTTCCTCGACCTCGTAGATCAGGTCCACGGTCTGGTCGTCCACGATCCGAGTGTCGGGCTTGAGCTTTTCAGGGTTGAAGTAGTTGAGCTGCGAAAGCTGCCTGAGGCTCCGGATGATCGCCGACCGGTTGAAGAAGTCTCCGGGACGCGTGAAGAGCTCCCTCCGGATGACATTGTCGTGCGTCTTCTTGTTCCCGCGGATGTCGACCTGCCCGATGTGGAACTGGTTCCGTTCATAGACACGGACCGTGATATCGAGGCTGTCGCACTGCCCGTGGTTGGAGGGGGCGGCCGCGCTCGCGAGAGTGTCGGAAGCTTTGGCTCCGGGAGTTTTGACGGCTTGCGTGTCGCATCGCATCCGCTTCACGTCCGGGAGAAGGTAGAATTTCAGGTAGCCGTTGTCAAGGTAAAGGGAGGCGACGTCCGTTTGATCCTGGTTTCCGCGGAGGTTCTGCTCGAATTTCTCCTCGTCATAGACCTGCCCCGGAACGAATTGCAGCCGCTCGTTGAGCACCTCGGGCTTGTAGACGGTGTTCCCCTCCCAGGTGATGCTCCGGATCTTGTACTGGGGCCCGTCGCGGACGTTGAGGAGGACGTCGATCTTCTTCTTGTCCTCGCTGTACCAGGTCGAGTCGGAGACCAGGTCGGCGTCGAGGTACCCGTTCTTCCGGTAGAACTTGATGACGCGGTCCTTGTCCGCCTCGAACTTCTTCTTGTCGAATTTCGGGTGCGACCAGAAATGCCACCAGGTTTTCTCCTTCGTGTCGTCCATCTGGCCCTTCAGGTCGTCCTCGCTGAAAGCGGAGCTGCCCAGGACATGGACCTGGTCGATCGTGACGCTCGGACCCTCGTCGATCGTGAGGTTCAGCGTGACCCTGTTCGATTTGCCGGAGTCCGCCGAGACCAGTTGCGACCGGATGTCCGCGAGAAGGTGACCCTCTTCCTCGTAGAGCTGCTTGATGGAACTGACGGCCTTGCTCGTGTCCTGCGGGGTGAGGATCTGGCCTTTGGTAAGGTTCACCTTCTTCCGGATGTCGTCCTCGCTCACGTCGTCGGAGCCCTTGATCGTCAGGTTCTCGAACCGCGGGTATTCCTTCACCCGGATGAGGAGGTAGACCCCGCCCTGCGCCTTATGGTCCACCAGCACCTGGATGTCGGAAAAGATCCTGAGGGCCCAGAGCTTCAGAACGGCGGCGTGCGCGCCTTCGCCGGGGATCGTGATTTCGTCACCGACCTTGAGGCCCGAGTTCGCGATGATGGCGCCCGATTCGGTCCCGCTCGCCGGGTTGTTACCCTCGACGGAGATCCCGAGGATTTTGAAGGTCTCCGGATTCTGCCGCTGGCCGTACAGCTTTGGCTGGTGGAGCAGGGCGCAGAAGATGAAACAGAGAAGAATGGTATGGGTGGGTCTGTTATCCCGAAACATTTTTTAGAAGCCGTTCCAGGAAGGTCCCTTGTGGTCGTCTCTTCTGAAGCTGCTCGCTCACCATACCGAACCGCCGTTCCCTTCCCTGGTAATCGGCGATTGCCTGATAGAGCTCTTTGCGGCGAAAGTCGGGCCAAAAACTTTCGCTGATGACGATCTCGGAATATGCGAGTTGCCAGAGGAGAAAATTGCTTATCCGTAGTTCCCCGCTCGTCCGGATAAGCAGGTCGGGATCGGGAACGTTCTTGGTGGAAAGATGCTGCGAGATCAGGCGCTCATCGATTTGTCCGGGATCAAGCTTGCCTTGCTGGATCGCGAGCGCGATCGAACGCATGGCCCCGGTGAGGTCCCACCTCCCGCTGTAGCTCAGCGCGAGGCAGAGATGGAGGCCGGTGTTCGTCTTCGTTTTTTCGATCGCGTCGAGGAGCTCCTCCTGCACTTCGGAAGGAAGTGAGGAAAGGTCTCCGATCGCGTGAACGGAAACGTTGTTCTTGTGGAGCTTATCGGTCTGATCCCGGAGCGCGCGCATCAGGAGGCGCATCAGCATCGAGACCTCTTCGCGCGGGCGCTTCCAGTTTTCGGTGGAGAATGCGTAGAGGGTGAGGTATTTCACGCCCAGCTGGCCGCACGCCTCGACCGTGTCCCGGACCGATTCCACGCCTTCCTTATGTCCTGCGATCCGCGGAAGCCCGCGTTTTTTCGCCCAGCGGCCGTTCCCGTCCATAATGACGGCGATGTGGACGGGGATGTTACCGCTTTCTTTCAGTTCATCCTGGGATTTTTTGTCGGCGCCTCCCGCAACTTTCTGATAGCGCGGGCGCGAATGTGGGGTGTTCTTCGAATTCAAGAGAAATGGATAGAGTATTGCCTAAAAGTTAGCTTATTTTGCATAGAAAGTCAAGAAATTCGCATTGTTCCATCAGGTGTCAGAACGGAACGGGAAGAGCGCACCTCCCCCCTTAAGATGATACAAACCTTTTAGCAGCCCGGTTCCCCCGCGAGGATGAAAATCTTCGAAGAAACCCGATGCCGGCGAGAGAGATCGCTTTTCGGATGATCGATGATTTGTCTCGCACTGGACCCCCGATCGCTTCTTATGGTGCGGACGTCAACGGCCTGTCAATGTTCCATTTCGGGACACTGTTCCGAATCGGAACAGTTTTTTCCCGCAGGCAATTGGAGGGTGCTGAGGATTTCCCGCAGCAGGAGCCGTATTGAACGATTTCATCGTGACTTTTCCAGGGGTCCGGGGTTGGCACCAGAGTTGAGCTAATAAGGATCAGGTATGAAAGAGAATTGTCGAAATAAGGTCATTCCCGGTGTCTGCCTCTTCCTCTTGATCGTCACATTTTCGCACGAGAGCCATGCCCGGCAACTTCCCTCGGGCATGAGCGTGATTTCCGTCGTGAAAGGCGACAGTATTCTCGCGAGCCGGGTGTTCGATGTAAACGAGGAGGTGGCGGCGATTGTCCAGTTCAAAACTGAAGCGCTCAGTCTCGCCGGACCTTCAAGTTCCAAATCCGGCACGACATCGATTTCTACGGAGCTATCCCAGATCAGCGCGGAACACACCCGGTTCCGGGCGGACATTGCGAGCCTTGAGACCGGCCGGTCCAAGAAATATCCATCCATCTCAACGGCGGCAAACACCCAGGTAGCGTTCGATTATACAACGGCGATCAACGGAGTCGCGATCAGGACGAAGAGATGGATGCTCGAGCAGATTCGGGACTTTTCGTATGTAAAGGGGATCTCGGAGGACGGGCAGGTTCGCGCATTCGATGACGGCAGCAATGCCGTGATCGGGGCCGACACGTTCTGGACGGAAACAGGCGTCAAGGGTGACAGCATCGTCATCGGGATCATCGATTCGGGAATCGACTATTTCCATGAGGCCCTCGGCGGAGGGGGATTCCCCAACGCGAAGGTGATCGGAGGATTCGATCTCGTGAATAACGACCCGGATCCCATGGACGACAACGGGCATGGAACGCATGTTGCGGCGATAGCGGCAGGCAACGGGCCGGAGCCGGTCTCGCTCCGCGGGGTCGCGCCGAACGCGAAGCTGATGGCGTTCAAGGTGCTGGGCGCGTCAGGATCGGGGACCTTCTCCCAGGTCATCGCCGGGATCGAACGCGCGCTCGACCCGGACGGAGATCCGACGACTCCCGATCATGTGGATGTCATCAACCTGAGTCTCGGAGGCACCGGCGGTCCCGACAGCCCGATCTCGCAGGCAGTGAACAATGCGGTCGCTTCAGGCGTGGTGTGTGTCGTCGCCGCAGGCAATTCCGGCCCGGGATCGATGACCGTCGCCGCGCCGGGGAATGCGACGGCGGCGCTGACCGTGGGAGCGGTCGATAATTCGGATGTGATTGCGGGGTTCAGCTCTCGCGGTCCCTCTTCATTGATTTTTGATATGAAGCCGGAAGTTGTCGCGCCCGGTGTCGGCATCACCTCCGCGAAGCGGGGGGGCGGTTATATACAATACAGCGGGACTTCGATGGCGACGCCTCACGTCGCCGGAGCTTCCGCGTTGATTCTTCAGCTCCATCGCGGCTGGACGCCTGATCAGGTCAAGGCCCTCCTGATGGAAAGCGCCCGCACAGACGGATATGACGTCTGGACGGAGGGGGCGGGGAGGGTGGACCTCGGACGCGCCGCACAAATGAGCGGAATCATCACTCCTTCAACTTTGAACTTCGGTCTTGATGATTTGACCCAAACCCAATGGTCGCCGTCTGCCACGCTCACGCTGTACAATTATTCGGCGGCGACGGCAACGTATGACTTTTCGGCCAATCCGCTTCCGCCGGGCATCACGGTCGCATTCAAGCCGTCAAAACTTACGGTCCCTTCCGGAGGAAGCAAGACGTTCAGTGTCCAGTTGACCGTCGATAATGGGATGGTGCCGTTTCCCCAGGCTCCGCCTTCCTATTCCGGCACGATACTCGCCAGCCCGGGAACCCCGGGGGAAAGCATCAGCCTTCCCTTTGTGTTCACCAAGTCGGCCCGGCTGGATCTTCATTTCGATGCCGCGCCGTGGGTTGCGATCGTTCACAATAACGAAGATCAGTATTTCTTCCTTCCCTATCCTGGGAATGCCGTGTCGCTCTTTCCCCCCCGGGGGGTCTATGATGTCATCGTCCGCTATTCCGGAGCCTCGCGCCAGATCGTTCGCGAAAGCGTCGCGGTCGCTGCGACGACGACTCTCAACATCAGCAAGTCGGAGGCCCGCCATCAGGTGTTTTTCTCGACCCTCGATTCCGGAGGAGCGCCCGTCATGTTCGACAACGTCGGCCTCACGCTCCTCGTGAACAAGAGTTCAAGCATGGGCATCACCACCGCCGGATCGATCTCGGACTCGACCGATCATTCGAAGTTTTACTTTTCCGACATCAGCCCGAACTACAAGTACGAGCTGAAGACATCCTCGTTTTCGGCCGCCTCGCACGGCGATTACTATGAGTTTCCGTTCAGCGTCGACGGTGGAATCCGGAATTCGATGATCATGCAGAACGACGTTTCCAGATTCAAACGGGTCACCTACTCGTACGCACACCCCTGCGCAACGACGGAGATCTGCTTCGTCCCGTACTTTTACCGTCCCCCCTCGCCGTCCGATTGGGGATTCCGGTACAACACCTATTTCCCGTTCCAGACTTCTCCATACAAGATCCGCGCTCCCTTCAAACTCGTCTCGTACCTGATGCCGAATCCGGTTTCCGATTTCCATGTCGGATACAGCTGCCAGGATGTCTACGACGTGACTGCCGGGGCGAAACTGCTGTACAGCACGGCGCCCTTGACGGTTCTCCCCACGGATACGCTGGTGGTGGGACAGCCCGAGCAGCCGATCTATAGGACGGGTGCGAGGACGTGCGATCTCAGGCTCGATTCCGAATCGCCGCGCTGGAATGGAAGAGTGTCCGTCATCAACAGTTCGACCGTTTCCGTCACGGCCGGCGTTCCATCCTATCCCGGCCTCTTCCTCAGTTCCGCGGGCGATCTTGTGACGGCGAATGTGCCCTATGAGGCATACTCGAACGGCACCTGCCGCTCCAGGGATTCACTCATCAACCTGCGAGCCGATTCCCCGGCCATCACGCTCTCTGTCGTTCCCGGCGCGAACCGGCTGCATTTCAACTTCGGAGAGTACTACATCGATGGAATCCCGGGGAACGCCACCGCGCAGGTGGCTTTCACGACGACCGCCTCCGACCCGAATCCTCCGTGGATTGAAGACTTGCAGGTGCTCTCCGACGGAAAGATTTCCGGCACGATCGATCCCGCGGCGCTCAATACGGTTGACGTAGCGGTCAGGGATCAGTCCCCCCTTAGTTTTATTCATCTCTCCC
The DNA here is from genome assembly GCA_036522515.1 of Bacteroidota bacterium. Classification (NCBI taxonomy): domain Bacteria; kingdom Pseudomonadati; phylum Bacteroidota; species Bacteroidota bacterium. Next base: position 41,010 of record DATDFQ010000053.1, on the reverse strand, counting down.
TTCGTCTGCTCGGCGACACTGTCTGGACTCCCCTTACGGCTTCGGGCGACGCGGGATCCGTCCGGGCGCAACTTCCCGCCCATCTCTGGGGCGGTTACTATTCCATGCGGATCGAGGCTATGGACCTGGGAGGCAACTCTGTCGACTACGCCATCGAACCCGCGTTTGAAGTGAATGGGCCGCGCTTGTCAACACCCGGGAGGCCACAATTACTCGGTGTCACCGCCAATTCTTCTTCGTTCATGTTCAAATGGCGGGGGGATACCGTTGTTACATCTGACCGGTTCCAAATTTCACAGGATCCTGCATTCGGGGCAACGGTCGTGGACGCATGGACAGACAGGGATTCATTCGAAGTCGCCGGACAATTGCAGGACAGCGCGCTTTACTATTGGCGCGTGCAATCGACGAATCTGATGGGTACGGGCGGGTGGTCGGAGCCGTGGCAGTTGAGCACGACGAGCGTGCAGCTCGGACTTGCGCTGACAAAAGGTTGGAACCTTGTATCAGTCCCGTTCGGAGCGATGCAGAGCAGGAAGAAAAAAGATCTGTTCCCGACTGCAATCTCCAGCGCGTTTGCGTTCAACGGATCATATGTACACTCGGAAGAACTCTCCAGCTCTTCCGGCTACTGGCTAAAATTTGAGCAGGATGAGAGCGCCTCGCTCTCGGGGACGCCCTCGATGGCGAATGCCGTTCCGGTTTCCAGGGGATGGAACATCGTCGGATCGGTTTCCGGGGCAATCCCGGCTGCTTCCGTGCTTCCGGTGGGCACATCGATTGTCTCGCACTTCTACGGCTTCGACGCAGGCTATTCCGTCGCCGACACGATCGTTCCGGGCAGGGGGTATTGGGTGAAGGTGAGCGGAGCGGGCGAGCTCGTGATGAACGCGAATCAAATTGTTCAAAAGAGGACCGCTCTCAAAGCCCCGCTTCCTCAAATCAACTGGATTTCGATTGCGGATTCATCCGGTCGCGCGACGAAGCTCTATTTTGGCCGCGCGAATGACGAGTTGACGCAGTATGCGGGCTATGATCTTCCTCCGGTGCCCCCGGGGGGCGTGTTCGACGTGCGTTTTGCGTCCGGCCGGATGGTGGAGCGCATTGACGGGAGTGCAAAAAGGCAATTTCAGATCCTTGTTTCTTCCCCCGTAGGGCCCCTGACAGCCAGATGGAACGTTTCCTATGACCCGGGATTCGTATCGTCGCTCCGTGTCGGGGGCCGCACGGTTTCAATGCGGGGAACCGGGAGCGTAGATTTCACCGACGCCGATTCCCCGATTGCATTGGAGACAGGACCAGGCGATGTTGAGCGGCTTCCCGCGCAATTCTCTCTCGAGCAGAACTTTCCCAACCCGTTCAATCCGAGCACGGAGATTCGGTATTCGCTTCCGGTGCAGAGCCGCGTCCATCTGAACGTGTACAACGGCCTGGGGCAGCGGGTCGCAACTCTTGTCGATGAAGACCAGGAAGCCGGAATCCGGACGGTCAGATTTAACGGCAACGATCTTCCGAGCGGAGTCTATTTCGTGAAGATTCAGGCGGGCGCATTCTCGGACGTCAGGAAGATGGTGCTTATGAAGTAAGGTAAGGCTCCAACTTCATTTCGTGCCCGCGCGACATTCCCCTTCGGTTGATTCTCCTCAATAAAAGCAATATATTGGTGAAGATAACTGCGATCGATCCTGTCGTTCAAGGACCGTCGCCCTGCGTTTCACGATAATCGATCGGAGCCGTACGATGGGATTGCCGAACATGAGCGGGATGATGAAGCAGGTGCAGAAAATGCAGGAGAAAATGGCGCAGGTACAGGCCGAACTCGAGCGGAAGAGCGTCGTCGCCGAATCCGGGGGAGGGATGGTCAAGGTCACCGCGAACGGAAGGCAGCAGCTCACGCAAATTCAGATCGAGAAGGAAGTGATCAATCCCGACGATGCCGAGATGCTCGAGGATCTCATCGTCGCGGCGGTCAACAAGGCGCTCGAGGATTCTCAGAAAATGGCGCAGGAGGAGATGAGCAAGGCGACTTCGGGACTCCTGCCAAACATTCCGGGTCTCAACTTGCCCGGCTTTTGAGGGTGAGAAGAAGATCACCCGCCGTTCGCATTCCGAAATTCATTCGTCCGTTCCAGAAACAGCCCCAACCGCATGCCCCAGCCATCTGATTCGCTCAAGCAACTCACGGAAGAATTGTCGAAGCTCCCCGGCATCGGGCACAAGTCTGCCCAGCGCCTCGCCCTTCATTTCCTGAAAGTCTCGAAGGACGAGGTGCTCGAGCTTGCGCACGCGCTCGTCAGCGTCAAAGAGAAAATGCGGTACTGCACCACATGCTGGACATTCACCGAGACAGACCCTTGCGCGATTTGTTCCAGTCCGAAGCGGGACGGGAGCATCATCTGCGTCGTCGAGGAGCCGAGCGACGTCCTGGCGCTCGAGAGAACGAACGAGTACCGCGGACTTTACCATGTACTCGGCGGCTCGCTTTCTCCACTGGAGGGGGTAGGCCCGGAAGACCTCAAGGTCAAGGAACTGCTTCAGCGCATGACGCCCGCGGTGAAGGAAATCATTCTTGCGCTAAATCCGAACGTGGAAGGAGAGGCGACGACCATCTACCTGACGCGCCTCCTGAGGCCCCTCGGGCCGAAGATCACCCGGCTTGCCAGGGGCTTATCCATCGGTGGCGATCTCGAGATGACGGACCAGGCTACACTGATCAGGGCACTTGAGGGGAGAGTGACGGTGTGAGGCTGTGGGCACAAGCTGCCATCATCACGGCGTTCCTATTGTGCCAGCCTGCCTGCGACCTGTTTCAGACGAGGGACCCCCAGCCGCCGACGCAGAACATTTCCACGTTTACGCCGCCGACCAGCTACGACATCGTCCTGAGAAACCTCCAGTTCGCGGTCGCAGAGGATAACGTCGACAACTATATCCGCTGCTTCGCCGATTCCACCTACCGGCGGTATGAATTCATCGCAACTCCGGAGGCCCGGGCGCGTTACGCGAGCGTGTTCAGCCAGTGGAGCCTCGAATCGGAGCGGCGGTACTTCCAGAACCTGGGAACCCCCTCGAACGGGGCCCCCTCGCTGACGATTCCGAACGAGCCCCCCGTCTATGCGAGCACGGACTCGGTCGTGTACAACCTGAACTATACACTCTTCTTCCCTCATACCAAGGAAGGAGTTCCCCATGCCGTTCAGGGGAACATGCAGCTCTACCTCGGCGTCGATCCGAGAAACCTCTGGTCGATCTACCGGTGGCAGGATTCGAAAACGACGACCGACTCGACGTGGAGCTACTGGAAGGCGGTCTTCAGCGGGAGTTGAGCGTGGGCCGAGAATTAGCCGCAGACTTCAGGCTGCGATTGACGGGACGCGACCTAAAGGTCGTGCCTACCGGTACCGAATGAATGAAGTCAACCTTACTCATATCGGTGGGATTGTGCACGATTTCGTTGAGCTGCTTGAATCCGTTCGCACCCCGGTTGGATACGGGCCTGGCGTCTGAGACGTGCAGTGATTTCACGAACATCGACAATCTCTTTTGCTCGTTCCGGAACGCCTATTCGTTCAAAGACACGACGCTTTACGGAACATTGCTCTCGCCCGACTTTACCTTCATTTACACCGATTACGACCGGGCGGTCGACGTGAGCTGGGGGAGAGACGACGACATGAGAGTGACCTACGGGTTGTTTCAGGGCGTTCAATCGCTTACGCTCATCTGGAACGCGGAGGTTCCCCTGAGCTCGAGCGACACCTCGCAAACGATCGAGCGGGGGTACAACCTGACGGTGACCTTTAACCCGAGCGACGTGGTGAGAGTCGACGGATATGCCGACCTGACCTTCGTTCGTTCCGGCACGGGGCAGCCGTGGAAAATTGTCCGCTGGCGTGACAGATCGAATTTCTAAATTATTATGAGCCTTATCTACATCGTCAAAGAGGGGTTTTCGGGTTTCAGGAGGGCGAAGCTCTCCGCGGCCGGATCGGTCCTCACCATCGCGATCGCTCTCCTGCTTCTCGGCCTCTTCTACGTGATCTCCACCAATACTTCCCGCATCGTTGAGAGCATACGGGGGCGCGTTGAGATGGAGGCGTTTCTCCTCGAGCCGGTCACCCAGCAGCGGATCCAGGAAATTCAGACGGCCCTTCTGGCGACGGAGGGGGTTGAGCGGGTGCAATTCATATCGAAGGAAGATGCCGCGAAAATCTTCCGGCAGGAATTCGGGGAAGATATCGGGAAGGTTCTCGAATTCAATCCGCTTCCTCCTTCGTTCAAAGTCTTTCTGAAGGAGGAGTATCGGACCACATTCCGGGCGGACCAGGTGCATGCGAAGATCTCCGCGATCACGGGTATCGGAGAGATCGCCTACAAGAAAGAGCTGATGGAGTTCATCGATCGCCAGACCAGGACGCTCTATGCGGTGGGCCTCGGGCTGGGGATCGTTATCGCGATCTCGGCGATATTTCTGGTTTCAAACACCATCCGGCTGACGATCTACGCGAAGAGAAAAGCGCTGCAGACGATGAAGCTCGTCGGGGCATCCCGCTGGTTTGTCCGCGCGCCGTTTCTCATCGAGGGCATCCTGCAGGGGCTGTTGGGAGGGGCGGTTGCGTCCGGGATCATCTACGAGATGCACTCCATCGCGGAGGGTCTCGTCTCGGCGGAGCTGGCGCAGTTCATCCGGATCGATCCGCAGTTTTATCTGCAGGTTGTGATTGTGGGAATCGTCCTCGGGTTCCTCGGGAGCACGATTTCGATACGGAAGTTTATTGGGGAGTCGGTCGCATCATAGAATGGCGTCATCGGGGAACTCGGGGTTTGTCATCTCTGCTCGTCATCCCGACATGTTTCAGGTCGGGATCTTCTAAAAGCGTTTCAAGATGCTGACCTAAAGCATGTCAGCATGACGAGATGGGGGGTAGCCGCACGCGGCAGGCTGCGCCCGAAGGTACGCGACCTAAAGGTCGCGCCTACCGGTGCCGAATGAATACAGTTGCTCAATTACTTATTGCATGTTTGCCCTGCTTTTGCTAACTTTGCTCCCGTGAACGGAATTCAAGCTGATTTTCCCCCGCCAGATCCGACCCCCGAACGATGGGCATTGTGACAGGTTTGTACCGTTCCTCCATCGGAAGGAAGTTCATTGCGGGGTTGACGGGCTTGTGCCTCTGCCTCTACCTGATTGTTCACCTCGCCGGAAATCTCCTGCTCTTCAAGTGCGACGGCGGCGAGGCGTTTAACAAATATGCCGAGCTGCTTCCGAGCCTTCTGATCATCCAGATCATCGAGTACGTCCTCTATGCGATCTTCGCCCTTCACATTATCACCGGGACCTACCTCTGGGTGGTGAATAAGAGGGCACGGCCGAAGAAGTACCTCGTCACCGAGCCGGCGGCGAGCAGCTCGTTGTTTTCCAGGACAATGTTCCTCTCGGGGAGCATCGTCTTCATCTTCCTCGTCATCCATATGAAGTCGTTCTGGTACCCGTCGCGATTTGCTTCCGCGGAGAACCCTTCGATGTACGCCCTGGTGACGGGGGCATTTTCGAGCCCCCTCTATAGTTTCTTCTATGTCGTTGCGATGGTCCTCCTTGCCTTCCACCTCCGGCACGGGTTTCAATCGGTCTTCCAGACGTTTGGGCTCCGGAACCACAAATATGCCCCGCTGATCGACCGCATCGGCATCCTGTTCTGGTTTGTCATTCCCGCGGCGTTTGCGGCAATGCCCGTCTGGCTATTCTATCAATCCTGTCCCTGGTTTCATTGATGGCGACCCTGAATTCGAAAATACCCGGCGGCCCCGTCGAAAAAAAGTGGAGCGAACACCGCTTCGGGCTGAAGCTGGTCAATCCGGCGAACAAGCGTAAGTACCACATCGTGGTGGTCGGCACCGGCCTCGCAGGCGCATCGGCTGCCGCATCCCTTGCCGAGCTGGGCTACCACGTCACCTCGCTCTGCTATCATGAGTCGCCTCGCAGGGCTCACAGCATCGCGGCGCAGGGGGGAATCAACGCCCCCAAAAACTACAAGAACGACGGCGACAGCATCTGGCGGTTATTCTACGACACCGTCAAGGGCGGGGACTACCGGGCACGCGAGGCGAACGTTTACCGGCTGGCAGAAGTCAGCAACAACATCATCGACCAGTGCGTCGCGCAGGGCGTCCCGTTCGCGCGGGAGTATGGCGGATTGCTCGATAACCGGTCGTTCGGCGGCGCCCAGGTGAGCCGCACATTTTACGCCCGGGGTCAGACCGGGCAACAGCTTTTGCTTGGAGCCTATTCGGCTCTCTGCAGGCAGATCGATCAGGGACAGGTGAATTTCTATTCCCGCCGGGAGATGCTCGATCTGATCGTGATCGACGGGCGGGCGAGAGGCGTCGTGGCGCGGAATCTTGTCACCGGCGAAACGGAAACCTATTTCGGCGACGCCGTGATCCTCGCGACGGGCGGATACGGCAACGTCTTCTATCTCTCGACCAACGCAAAACAGTCGAACGCGACGGCGATCTGGCGCGCGTACAAGCGGGGCGCGTTCTTCGGCAACCCCTGCTTCACGCAAATCCATCCGACCTGCATTCCGGTCTCGAGCGAGCATCAATCGAAGCTCACGCTCATGAGCGAGAGCCTCCGGAACGACGGCCGGATCTGGGTTCCCAAGAAGGCGCGCGATCCGCGCAACCCGCGCGACATCCCGGAAGCGGAGCGCGACTACTACCTTGAGCGGCTCTATCCTTCCTTCGGCAATCTTGTCCCCCGCGACGTCGCATCCCGGCGGGCGAAGGAGATGTGCGATAAGGGCCTGGGAGTCGGTGCAACCGGGTACGCTGTCTACCTCGATTTCCAGGACGCCATCAAGCGCGACGGCAAGGAACGCGTCGCCGCCCAGTACGGAAACCTGTTCGATATGTACCACGAGATCACATCCGAGAACGGGTACGAAGTCCCTATGAGGATTTATCCCGCCGTCCATTACACGATGGGAGGATTATGGGTGGATTACAACCTGATGAGCACCGTACCCGGGCTCTATGTCCTCGGCGAGGCGAACTTCTCGGATCACGGGGCGAACCGCCTCGGCGCGAGCGCGCTGATGCAGGGGCTCGCCGACGGCTATTTCATCATTCCGTACACGATCGGCGACTATCTTGCGACATCGAAACTGAACCCGGTCGGGAAGGACGAGCCCTCGGTGAAAGCGGCGGTGACGAGCGTGGAGGAAACCACAAAGCGTCTCTTCGCCATCAGGGGAAAACGGACCGTCGATGAGTTCCACAAGGATCTGGGGAAGCTCATGTGGGACCTCTGCGGGATGGCCAGGAACGAGGCGGGGCTGAAGAAGGCGCTCGCCCAGATCCCCGCCCTCCGCGAGGAGTTTTGGAAGAATGTCGTGATCCCGGGAAGCGCGGACAATTTCAACCCGGAAATCGAAAAGGCGGGACGGGTCGCAGACTTCATGGAGCTGGCCGAGCTCATGGTCCGCGACGCCCTTCACAGGGAAGAATCGTGCGGCGGCCACTTCAGGGAAGAATATCAAACGGAAGAGGGCGAGGCGAAACGGGATGACGAGCGTTTTTCGTACGTCGCAGCCTGGGAGTTCGCAGGCGCCGCGCAACCGCCAGCGCTCCATAAGGAGCCGCTGTCGTTCGAGTATGTGAAAACGTCCCAACGCAGTTACAAGTAGGCGATCACGTTCCATCTGAACCGACCATGAAAATCAAACTCAACGTCTGGCGGCAGCACGATCAGAAAGACAAGGGGAAGTTCGTCGAATATGCGGCGGACGGCATCGCCCCCGACATGTCGTTCCTGGAAATGCTCGACCTGGTCAACCTGGGACTCGCCGCGAAAGGCGAGGACACGATCGCGTTCGATCACGATTGCCGGGAAGGGATTTGCGGGAGCTGCGGGATGTATATCAACGGGCGCGCGCACGGACCCCTCACCGGAGTCGCGACCTGCCAGCTCTACATGCGTTCGTTCAAGGACGGGGAAACGATTACGATCGAGCCGTGGCGGGCGAAGCCGTTCCCGGTGATCAAGGATCTCGTCGTCGACCGCTCCGCCTTCGACCGGATCATGCAGGCTGGAGGGTATGTCTCGGTTGATACCGGCGGCGTGCCGGACGGCAATGCGATCCTCGTTCCCAAACCGGCCGCGGACGCGGCGTTCGACGCCGCTGCGTGCATCGGATGCGGCGCCTGCGTGGCGGCCTGCAAGAATTCTTCGGCCATGCTCTTCGTCAGCGCAAAGATCTCACATCTTGCGCTTCTGCCGCAGGGGGATCCCGAGCGCAATGAACGTGTCAGGAGGATGGTTACGCGGATGGATGAGGAAGGGTTCGGGAATTGCTCGAACACCTATGCGTGCGAGGCGGAGTGCCCCAAGGAAATCTCCGTGACCAACATTGCGAGGTTGAACAGGGAGTTTCTCCGGGCGACGGTGGAGTAAGTCGCGCCCGGGTTAGAGCTGCAGCGACTGCCTGAAGGATTCCTCGTCCAGCGTGGCTGCCTGCCGCTCGATGACGTCGAGAGACCTCACCGGGTTCTTCAGCTTAAAGTAGGCGTCGGTGTAAACATTGATCGCCGAACGAATCTCCACGAAGCGCTCCGATAACGTGTTGAGCACCGGCGTCGCGCTCGCCTCGTAGGATTGGGAATCGGCCGCCGCCGTCCCATACTGCGCCCGCCCGATGGCATCGTAATACTGGATGGGAGGCGCACCTTTCTTTCTGTTCCTCTGGAAAATGAAATCCGGGAAGAAGCCGGTCATGAAGAGCGAGACGTTTCCGATGAACCGGCGGAGGTGGTATTGCTGGTGCCGGTCGACATCCGCCAGGAGATTGAGCAAGTCCACCGCGTAGATGGCCTTGTCTCCCGAAGAGGAGAGCTGCCAGAACGATTCGGCGGAACGGAACTCGACGCAGACCCCAGCCACATAGTCCACGACATCGTCGTCTGCCATGTGCTTCTGGTCGAGGGCCTGATAGACAAAAACGTAGAAAAACAGGGCGGGTGACACGGAGAGGAATACCGGCGGCACCGTGACCGACCGCTGGAAGAGCCGCCTGTCGTGCAGGAGCTCCGTCACCGATTCCGGATCGGTGGTGAGCCGCAGAATCGCGGATTGCTCTTCCTCCGTCTCTCCGAGGGAGCTTGCGATGAATTCCTGATCGCCGGGCGTAAGAAGTGCCCGAGTCTTGAAATACATACCCTTCCCTGCCTTTATCTTGTTGCTACGAGGGAATTTGGTTCAAGAAATGTACCAAAATCGGACACCTCTCTCTGATAGGAACAAATGCAGCCCCGGTAGGGTTCGTTGGGCATGTTGCCCGGTTGACCGGGCCCGGCGAAAACAACCCGGAATCGGTAATTATTACGGTACGGGAGGTCAAAAGTACGAATTGAGAACCAATCCCCAACAAGGAACCTGCCCGCCATGACCAACACATATCTCGATATCGTGCTCCGCTCCGCGGTCGTCTATGTCGTGATCCTCCTCGGTCTGCGCTTGATCGGCAAGAAGCACGTCGCGCAACTCTCGACCATCGATCTCGTCCTCATTCTCCTCATCAGCAACAGCGTGCAGAATGCCATGGTTGGAAACGATTCTTCCCTTCTCGGGGGGATCGTCGCCGCGTCAACCCTCCTGGTGTTGAACCTCATCCTCACGAGGGTCTTTTTCCGCTACAAGAAGGCGGAGGAGTTGCTCGAGGGAGTCCCGACGCTCCTGATCCACGCCGGCTCCGTCATCGAAAGCCATCTTCAAGCCGAGAGCATCACGAGGGAAGAGCTGGAACGGGCCATCAGGGAACACGGGATCGAGAGCATTGCCGACGTCAAGACCGCAATCATGGAATCCGACGGGACGATCAGCGTCATTCAGAAGAGCGGGGCGGTGGAGCACCGCATCGAGTCGTTCAAGCAACGCCGGATGAAGTATCGGTTGAGGAAGGAATAGGCCGGAACGAGTCGAGTTGCGCGCGGGCGCGTGCCCGGGGAGGTATGGCTCGGTTTGCCGTTGGTTGTCATCCTGAGGGAGCGTAGCGACCGAAGGATCTAGCTTTTTGGCGTTCGAATGGACGGAGATCCTTCGCGGAGTTTACACTGAGCGAAGCGAACGTGCTCAGGATGACAATTATACGCCCAGGATGACAATATTAGAGAGAGTGCTGCTGTTACCGGAGCAATTGGTTCTGAATGCGGGCGGAGAGGTGCTGCGCCGGCGTCCTATGGCCCCCTTCCCGGTGGAGCTTTCCCACCAGCGTGCCGAGGAGCATCTCGTAGTCGATCGGTTTCAGTATGAATTCATCCACGCCGAGACGTTTTCCGATGAGGAGGGTCGTCCGGTCGAATGCCGGAGCAATAAATATAAACGGCGAATGCCTTGTCGCCGGCGTGGTGCGGATAAACTCGAACAGCTCCAACCCCAGCGGCTTGGCCCGGAAATGCAGCTCCGAGAGGATGATGTCCGGCGACGCCTTCTTGAGCGACGAGAGAGCTTCTTCGACGCTCGCTGCGGCGATCACCGCGAACGCCTGGGCGCGCACGTGCTGTGCGATTTCGAGAAGACTGTTTTCATCCTCATCGACAATCAGGATTGTTCCCCGGACCCTGACTTTCGGCATCTCCCGCAGTAGAGCCGCTTCTACGCTCAGATGATCGGTCTTCGACACCTCCAGCCTCTTCCTTAGCTCCTCGATTGCCGGTTCGGTGAACGCCGAGATGCCCCCCGTTCGCCAGATCTCCGCGAGCGAATCGCGGTAGAGCCGGTTCCGGACCTCCTTCTCGATCTGCGCCGCGGTCTCGTCGTTGATGCCGAGCGCCCGCTGCATGCTTTTCAGGATGCCGAGCTGCGCCTCAGAGGGTTGGCCCTTGTGCCACGTCTCCCAGATGAAGGAGCGGTATTTGAACACATTATCGGGATCCTGCGCGGATCCGGAATGCTTCTTCTGGAGCTCCGTCAGGCGGCCCATGAGCGCCTTCGCGTAGGTATTCCCCGGATCGAGCGCGAGGGCGCGCGCGATATAGTCCGACGTTTGTTTCAGGTCGCCGTCTTCGAGAAATTTTTGCGCCAGCTCCACCAGCGAGCTCGACTTGCTTACCCTCCGCTTCACCATCAGATCGGAGTATTTCTTGACTTCGTCCTGAACCTCTTTGGTGAGGTTGGGCCGTTGCGAGAGCTGTTTGATCAGGAATGCGATCCTGTCCTGGAAGGAGCGTGCGTTGTCGTTCCCGGGGTCGAGGCGGAGGACCTCCTGGAGAAGGTCATCGGCGACGAGGTAGCGGCCGGAACGGATGAGCAGGTCCGCTTCGCGCAGCCAGTTGATGATCTTGTTCTTCTGGCTTTGATCCGGCGAGGATTCAGGCGTATTGGGCATCTCTTATTCCCGATCGCTCAATGGAGTGTCAATTGTTTTTTCCACCCTGTCCGATCCATTTCTTGAGGATGTCGATCGTGTCCTGCGGTATCGGGGTCTTCCTCTTGAGAGGCATCGGGTCCCCGAACGGGGGCTTGGGTCCGAGCTTCATGATCAGGAGGCTCGAATCGGCGTGCAGGGGGATGACCGGCGAACCGTGCTTGCCCCCTTTCATCAGATTTTCGTAGCTGTCCATGTAGAGCTCGCTCGGGTTCATCTGGTCCTCCGTGTGACAGGGGAGGCAGTATGTTCTGAAGACCGGGACGACATTCTTCTTGAATGAGATCGCGGCCGCCTTCGGCGGAGCCTTCGTTCGCTTTTTCGATTTATGCTGGCTCTGGAGGGGGAGGGCCAGAAGGAGCGCCAACCCGATCACCGGCACAATGAGACGTTTCATTTCTGCGTATCCTCGCATGGCCGCTCCTCTAGAACCAAAGATGCATTTGGACAAGAGCAACGTCGTTGCTCACGCTCGGCTTTTCGATCACGATTCGATACTGGGGCCTGATCTCCACGAAGGAGAACGGGAAGAGTTCCACCCCCAGGGTGACGCGCTCGATGGTGTTCGTCGCCGGTGTCGCGTCGTCGTCGGAAACGCCCTCAACGGGGTCGATCACGTCGAACCTGCCGGTAAGCCAGAGTCCCTGGATAGCCCTGTAATCGATCTCGGCGAATCCCATCATTGAATTCCCTCCGGGATTGGAGGGGTCGACCATGTAATTTTTTGTCCAATCGGCCTCACCGAATAAGACGAAATCGCCGGCGCCGATTCCTGCGTTGATTCCTCCCATCGTGAAATTGTCATATCCGTACGCCGATCCGCCGATCCGGTAGTTGAACGAGGAAAGTCCCGCCCCGCCCGCATACTCGGCTTTCACGGCATACGCCTTCTTCTTCGAGAAGTCTATCGGTTGCTGGTGCCCGGTCCCGTTGAAGAGGCCCGCGGTCAGCATGAGGTTCTCGATATAAACACCCGCTTCAACGCCGATGTCGTGGTAGTTCGGAACGAACAACAATCCGGGATGATAGCCCGCCCCGGTGAAGCCGAGGTCGCCGCCCCGGGTGTAGGAGGTATGATCGTCGATGCGCCACCCGTAGTTCGGAGCGAACGCTCCTCCTTTGATATAGCCGTCGAGGGGGAGGACCTTCGCGAGCCCGTACACTTCGGTCCCGTTGTAGAGACCGCCATACAGGGCGCCATCTCCGTAGGTTCCGTTCACAATATCCTGTTTGAAGTAGAACAAGACTTTCTTGGAGAGCTGAGCCGCGCCGTAGATGGAGGTCGTCATCGCCTGGAAGGTCGTGGATTCGGAGAGGCGGTCATAGATGAACTGCGATCTGTAGTCCGCCCCGAGAGAGATATTGTCGGTAACTTTCGCACTAAACGTAAACGAGCTGTCCATGAGGGCTTCGATCGGGACCTTATCGGCGCTGAAAGAGGTCCCGTATTCCGTTCTCATCTGTCCCCCTGTCGGATTGACGTGGCAGGAGGAACACTTGGCGCCGGTCATCAGCGCAAACCTGGGAAGAGCGATGGTGCTTTGAGCAGTGGCGCCGGCGAGCAGCGCAAGAAGCAGAATTCGTCCCCTCATGACCGATCCTTTCAATATATAAGAATTGTTCGAATATGAATTGTTGTCGCTCGTCACGCGAAGTCGATGAATTTAAGAATTAGCGGGCAGTATTGCAACTTGGGTCAGCGGGGGGGAAGATCCCGTCCCCATGTTCCATTAGCATATTTCACGTACCGGCTCGGGTGTTTTGTGCATTTTTCAATTTACATGACATACCTGATTGCGATTTGGCGGCTGCATCTCTATATATACCTGCATGAGTCCCGGCCGTGCAGGAAGGGGCGTAGATCTGCGCGATTCCCGTCGGGAGCCACTCCTTCCTGTTCCACACTCATTTCCCGACCGGCACGGACCGGGGCCCTCCGCACGAAGTATCCCGGTCAGCTCCCCGAACCGGAGGCAGATGCAACGAAGGCAAATCCCACATACAACCGGAGGTGAGTATGCACACCGCGAGAAATACCCTTTTCCCCCTGCTTATCTGGTCCATCCTGGGTGCGGCAGCCGAATCGTTCATTCCGGACCGGGCGGCCGGCCAGGTCACCACAGCGAACATCGAAGGGACCGTTCGCGACGATAAGGCGAACCCCGCGCCCGACGTCGAGGTTGTCGCGCGCAATCAGGAGACGGGATTCTACCGCATCGTGTACAGCTCCGAGAAGGGGACCTATTCGATTTCGGCGCTGACGCCCGGTATGTACGAGGTCCGGGCGAGCCATATCAGCTTCAACCCGGTGACGAACAGGGGCGTGCAATTGCCGGTGGGGCAAACCGTCATCGTTGATTTTTCTTTGACGGGAAAAGACATCCAGGCGAAGGAGGTCGTCGTCGAAGCCCCGGCCCCCGTGGTGGACCCCCGGAAAACCGACCTTTCGGTTTCGGTCCGGCCGGAGCAGATTCTCGCTCTTCCGCTCAACAGCAGGAATTTTCTGGAGCTCGCCACCGTCGCCCCGGGGGCGAAAATTTCGTCGGGCGGCCGCGGACCGGTGACGACGGGCGCGGTCAATTCCCGGTTCATCTCGGCCTACGTCGACGGGGGAGAGTTCAAGAGCGACGGCCTGGGGGGCGTGCTCGGGACCTCGTTCGGAGTCACGACCAACATCGTCCCCGAAGACGCGATCCAGGAATTTCAGGTGATCACCGGGCTCTACAAGGCCGAATTCTCGCAGGCGTCGAACGGCGTCATCAACGCCGTGACCAAGACCGGCGGCAACAACATGAGCGGGACCGCTTTCGGGTTCTTCCGTTCATCCGGTCTGAACGCCCAGGGGGCGTTTGAGAAGACGAAGCCCGATTTCAACCGCCAGCAGGCGGGCTTCTCGCTCGGGGGACCGATCGTCCCGGACCAGACGCACTTCTTCGTGTCGTTCGAACGGGACAACATCAACAACTACACGACCGTCAACACCGGCGGCGTGCAGCCGGCGCTTGAGGGAACGTTCAAAAGCCCCGTCATTCAGAACCTCTTTCTGGCGCGGGTCACGCACCGCGTGAGCGACAACAACTCGCTCGATGCCCGGTGGATCCATGTCGATACCGATAACAATCCGGGGAACTTCGGCGGCCTTGCCGCCCTGAACAACGGATTCAACCTCGGCTTCCGGCTCAACTCGCTGCTGGCCGAAGACCGGTGGGCGTTGGGGGACAACACGGTGAACGAGCTGCGGGTGCACTACCAGCGCTACGTCAAGGAGGCCGCGCCCACCAGCACCGATCCCGAACGCGTCTACCTCTCCTCCGGCATCACCACCGGCTGGAACCCGAACCAGCCGCAGAACGAGGAGTATGTGCGGCTGCAGATCCGCGATGATCTCTCCCGTTCGGTGTCCGGCCTGGGCGGAGACCACATCTTCAAAGGCGGTGTCAACTTCGAGCGCGAACCCCTTGCCTCCAAAGCGGAGTTCAGCAGCGGCGGAGTCTTCACCTTCCGCACCGACACCAGCGCGCTTCCGTTTCAAGGGAGCATCGGGCTCGGAGACGCCCAGACCAGATCGCTGAACTACAAGTATGGCGTGTACGTCCAGGACGATTGGACGATGTTCCAGAACCTCACGCTGAACCTCGGTCTGCGCTGGGACGTCGAGACCAACATGATCAACAACGACTATGTGAACCCGCTGGCGGGCGACACCGCGCTGACGAACCACGTTCCGGCAACCTATATCGGCACGGGGCACCGCGACATCGATTACGGCCAGATCGCGCCCCGCCTGGGCGCGGCCCTGGACCTCTTCGGCGACCGCTCGACGATCGTGCACGGGGGTTTCGGCGTGTTTTACGACCGGATCATCTACAACGTGGCGAGCAACGAGCAGCAAGACGGCCTGTACAGCATCTACACGATCCGGTTCGGAGCGGCGGCGCCGGCAACGGTGAGCCGCGACGTGCTGGCATCGTACGTCGAGCGGAACCTCGGTACCGCGGCTCCGGGCGTCACGCTCCTTCCCTCGACGGTTCCCACCCCCTACACGCGGCAGTGGACGGTGGGCGCGACGCGGCAGATCGGTCCTGCGCTCGCGGCGTCGCTCGATTACGTCTCCGTGCGGGGTTATAACGAATACACGTTCTTCAACGTGAACTACCAGAATGGGATCGGCGGCCCGCGGATCGCCACCCCCCGCTACGGCGCGATCACGCTCCTGACCTCGGGGGGTCGTTCCTGGTACGACGCTCTGCAGCTCAGCCTCTCGCGGCCCTACCGGGGCGACTGGCAAATGCAGGTTTCGTACACGCTCTCCTGGGCGGACAACACGTTCGACGATCCGTTTCAGGGCTACGTGTTCCAATCGAGCATCGTGCGCGCGGCGAGCCTGCAGGATGAGCGGCACCGGTTCGTGGTGAGCGGCATGGTGAACCTGCCGGTCGATTTTCAGCTGAGCGGTGTCATCACGCTCGCCTCACCCCGGCCATTCGGCCCCACCAGCGTCATTACCGGCACCGACGACAATCACGACGGGGTGCTCGGAGACGATTTTCCGGCTGCGGGAAGGAATTCGCTCCGGCCCGACGCGGGAAAGATCGTGTACTGGCTCAAGAATGTGGACCTCCGCGTCACGAAGTACTTCGAGATCTTGAACGGCAACCGGATCGGAGTCATCGCGGAGGCCTTCAACCTTTTCAACTGGACCAACTACACAAGCTTCTTTACACGCCTTAATCAGAAGGACTCGAAAGGGAACCTCCTCGGGGGGACCCCCAACAACGCCCTCCCGGGCCGGCAGATCCAGCTTGGCTTGAGGGTCTTCATCTGAGGCGCCGGCTATATCTGTACCGCGAACTTCCCGTCTCTCATGATAAGACGGTCGTCGAACCAGACGGACGGCACCTTGACGAGGCCGTCGAGGTGGCTCGCGACGCGCACGGAACCCCCCATCGACTTGTTGTCGCCGAACGCGACGTGGATCGTCCCCATCACTTTTTCGTCCTCGAGGATCCGGCCGGAGAGTATCGCCCGGTCGTTCGTGCCGATGCCGAATTCCGCGACGGTTCTGCCATCCCGGCCATGCGGCTCGAGAAGCTCGATGAGCCTTTTCGCCTCTTTTCCGCCTGTGATCCCGGCGGCGAATCCCTTATCGACTTCAATCCGTATCGGTTCCGTGACGAGGCCGATCGACGCCATCGACCCGTCGACGACGACCACCCCGTTCGCTGTTCCCTCGACCGGTGCCAGGTAGGCTTCGCCGGTCGGAAGATTCCCCCATTCACCCTTATTCCGGAAGAGGCCTGTGCTCGCGAGGGCTTTCCTCCCCCTGGTCCCGAGCGTGAGATCCGTTCCGGCCGGAGCTTTCACCCTCACCACGCCGGCTGTCTCCATCAGCCGCGCAAGGTTCGTCGTCCGCTCCGCGATCCTGATATAGTCCGCATTCATGCAACGGACCATGATCTCCTCGGTGACCCCGGGAAGGGTGCAGACCCTCACGCCGCTTGCGCTTGCAGCGCGCCGGGCGTCGGTGTGAGTGAGGGAGAGGGAGGTCGGGCAGAAGACCACATCCGCCGTCAGCATCAGGCCGGCGACCTCCTGCGGAGGTTCTTCGCCGTTACTTTTTCTGGGGAGCATTTCGACGAGCGTGAGTTCATTCCCCATTTCCTTGACGGCTTCCCAGATCGCATACCCGATCGATCTGAGGGGCTCGTCGGTAACGATGAGCACCCGCTCGCCGGGTTTGAGCCCCATGCAATCGCGCGCGGCTATCAGAGCCGCCTTACGAAGATCTGGATTCATCTCTTCGATTCTCCGAACGAAAAATTCCGAATCAGTTGAAGGTGACGAACTGGCCGGCTCCGCTCCGGGAGGCCTTCTCGTAGACAAGAGCCGCGGCGGCCGCATCCTGAAGCGCCATTCCGGTGCTGTCGAATATAGTGATTTCATCGTTCGAAATTCTCCCCTCTTTCCTGCCAGCCACAATTTCACCGAGCTCGGCGTGGACATCGCTCCGCCGGAGAACTCCGCTCTCGAGCGCGTGGTGAAGGTCTCCGATCGTCGCCGATTGATCGAGGATATCCGCGACGATTCTTGTCCCCCGGAAGAGGAGGGGATCCAGCTCCTGCTTCTCCTCGCTGTCGGCCCCCACCGCGGCGATAAATGTTCCGGGGGAAATCCACTCACGCTCGAGGAAGAACCGCCTCGACGGAGTGCAGGTCACGCAGATGTCGCTCTGCCTCACCGCTGAAGGAAGATCCCCGAGCGTGACCGGCTGGACTTTCAGAGGTCCGGTAAATTCGGCGGCGAGCGAACGGGCGCGCTCCGGGTCGACATCATACAGGAACGCCCGTTCGAGAGGGCGCACACTGAGAAGCGATTGAAGCTGTATCCTTCCCTGGTTTCCGCACCCGCAGATCGTCGCCACCCTCGAATCGCCCCGCGAGAGATGCTTCGCCGCCACTGCGGTGGCTGCGCCGGTCCGCTGGATCGTAATCTCGATCGAATCCATGACGGCAAGCGGGTCGCCCCGGTCGGCGTCTGCGAGGATGATGAGCCCCTGGATCGAGGGCAAGCCGAACCGCCTGCCGTTCTCAGGGAAGTTGGCGTTGATCTTGGCGACGAAATAATTTCTTCCGAGTCCTGCGACCCCCGCTTTGATGTGAAATCCCCCCTCGGCGGCCCGGACTCCCAGGATCCCCGGGGGGGAGGTCTTTCCCTCTCCATGCATCCGGAAAATTCGTTCAACCGCAGGAATGCACTCTTCGATCGTCAGGAGAGAGGCGACCTGGGGCCGCGTGAGGATGAGCGTATGGGGGCGAATCTGCTCTTGCGTGGCTGCGGTCGTCATCTGGCCGGCCGTCTGGCAGAGAATCTGCTATAGAGCGAATCGAGTATCACGGAGCCCAGCCGCAGCACCTCATGATCGTCCCCGATGGCGTCGGAAAGCGAGCGGACGACAAGGTCGAGACCGGCGGCTTCAGGCCGGTTGAATTTGCCGTCTTTCATGTCGATGTCGTGAACGATCTGCGCGAGCGAATCGAGCGCCTTCTCCTTGATGCGAAACGACCGGAGCAGCGTCTCGAACGTGCACTCCTCGCCGTGGTGGCTGAACTCGGCGCCGAAAACGTCGAAGGGGATCGCATGGGCCGGCATTGCCGACTCTTGCGCGAAGATGAACTTCGCCTTCGGGTCGATAAACCTCCGGATGAGCCACGCCGAGCAGAGCCGGTCGATATGGATCTGCTTTCTCGTGGCCCATGTCTTTCCCCGGAACGACTTGCGGTCGCCGGGCCTGAGACGCGCCCCCGCGGCGGCGGAAGGAACGGCAGAATCCAATTCTCTCCTTGCGCCGTCGACGGCGGTCTTAGCTTTTCTCTTCAGGGGGTGTCCGAAGAAATCGATCTTTTCAGTTTCGAGGAAGGACTCTTCAAGCTCCGCGACTTCCTTTGCAAGCGACTTCAGCGTTTCGCCCGGCAAGCGCTGCTCCTCGCCGGCGCCCCGGATCCTCGACGAGAGCTTCCCGGCCGAATCGATCAGGCGGTTGAAATCCGATTCTCTCGCTTTCCTGAAGAGGCCGAGCAACGCCTGGTTCTCCCGCTCATCGGTCGATTCGGAGACGAAGACCGAGGCTTCGCCAAGCGAGTCCCTGATCTGCTGGCAGAGCCATTGGAAATCTTCGAGGCGTTCCTTGCCGTAAGGCAGGACGTACACGGAGTTCCGGTAGAGGAGGGCGCCGGCTTTCCTGGTGAGCCGCCAGACCCTCACCCGCTCGCGGGAGTTCGGCGTCCTGACCTGGTGCACGAGGAAGAGCCATCGCATGGGGAATATCTTCAGTAATGATTATTACAATGGTAAATGATTGTTACATGAAAGTCAAGCGCCCGATCGGTGCGCGTCGTTTTTGTAGGGGCGACGCATGCGTCGCCCGGTGTGATTACGAAAAATTTGTCGGTCCGGGCGGGGCATGCCCCGCCCCTACGTCGGCACCGTGCTAAAGCCTGCGGGTACCAAACCCGTGGCATCGGCAGGGGCGACGGCTACGAAACCCTTCCTGCCCCTGTATTGACTTTCTCGCCCTGTTGCTCTATCTTGAGTCGTCCCGAAACGTTGAATCCCAAACCTTCCATAGCGCAACCCCGCGGCTCCCTCTTTAGAAAGATTATCGGCTGGCTCATCGTGATCATCCTGTTCATGGTGGGCGCCAGCATCATCATCCTCCAGATGCTGAAGACCGCGTATTCCTCCGAGGCGGCGGAGTTCCGCATCATCCCCCTGGCCCAGTACGCGGAACGGCTCTACATGTCGGAACACGACGCCGCAAAGAAGTATTTTGAGACGAGGGACGCATTCACGGACCAGACGCTGGCGCTCATCGGGCATGAGTTCAGCCAGGAGCTCGATTCTCTCCGCGGGCTGATCGACCGCGACGACGTGCGCCTGCTCGCCGACAAGGCGATCGCGCAGCACGGCCGCTACCGGGACTACCTCGCCCGCCAGCGCTCCCTGATCGCGAAGGATTATTCGTACGACGCGACGGCCGCGCTCCAGCAGGCCGCGCCCCTGGGGGATTCGATCCGGCAGACGCTCCGGTCGATCACCGAGGCCTACCTGCCCGCCCTGAGCAAGTCGCTGGGTAAAATGCCCGAGCGGACCTCCGACGCGATGAGCGGCGCGTATATCATCCTGGCGCTCGCCCTCGCGATCGCCCTGGCGATCGCCATTATGTTCGGCCGCACCGTCACCAAGCCGCTCGAGGCATTGATGGCGGGGACCGAAAAAGTGGGGGAGGGCCAGTACGAAACCGTCCTCGTCACCTCGAACGACGAACTCGCGGACCTCACCCGCGCGTTCAACCTCATGAGCGACAAGCTGAAGCAGCTCGACGAAATGCGGATGCAGATGATGTCCGAGATCTCCCATGAAATGCGGACGCCGCTCCAGGTGATCAAGGCGGGCTGCTATTCCATCATGCACGCGAAGAACGGGCCGGAGCTGACCGACCGCCAGAAAGACGCCGTCGGAATGATCCACCAATCGACCAACCGGATCAACCAGTTCGTGAACCTTTTTCTCGACGTCGCCAAGATGGAGGCGGGCCTGATGAAATTCAAGTTCGAGGAGTCGAGCCTCCACGACGTGCTCAACCCTCTCGTGCAGGAGGCGCAGTTGATCGCCCAGAGCCGCCAGATCAAGGTCGGGTTCCGGTCGGAAGAGGCGCCGCCGATGCTCCTCGACCGGGAGCGGATGACGCAGGTCTTCAGCAACCTCCTCTCGAACGCGCTGAAGTTCACGCCCGACAACGGGACGATCGAAGTCGTCCTCGGGCGGGAGGCGAACTGCGGCGAGGCGAACAAGAACGGCAAGGGTTGCGTGCGGGTCGACGTCCAGGACTCGGGCGTGGGCATACCCGAGGCGGACATTGACAAGTTGTTCGGCAAATTCTTTCAGGCGAAGAACACCTCGCTCACGAACGAAAAAGGATCGGGACTGGGCCTCGCGCTCGTCAAGCACGTTTCGGAGGCGCACGGAGGGAGGGTGCGCGTCGAAAGCCGGGTGGGGGTCGGGTCGAAGTTCACCGTGATCCTGCCGCTCTGAGCGCCGGTCCCATGGAGCAACCGTCGGGGGAGAGCCACCCGGAGATCGATTCGTTTCTTGACCGGCTGGAGAATCTTGCGGGGTGGAAGTTTTCGCACCGCGGCGACATCGCCCTGCTCCTCGGACTTGCGCGCGGAAGGGAGGCTCTTCTCAACGAGGCAGCTTTTTACGCCAAGTTCCTCACGAAGTCGTACGCCCTTCTCAAGAGAACACGCGGCGAGGATGTCTCACGCCTTGAGGCCGAGTTTGCCGAAAAGATGGAGAAGACCCTGGCGCTTCTCCGGTCTCTCGTGGAAGGATCTCCGGGCGAAGCCGGACGGGCTTTTGCCGTTCGTTACCTCACTCCCTCCGCGGAGGGCCTGGAGAACCTCCTTTCCCTCCTCGCCGAATTAAGCTGGTTGAAGAACTACGAGATCGAAAGCAGGCGATCGCGGACCTGATTCCCGCAAGCTAAAGCTTGCGGCTACCCCTTCCCCAAGATGCCTCGTTCCCACGCTCTGCGTGGGAACGGGATATTCGGCCGCTCTGCGGCCGGGGACGCGGAGCGTCCCAGTTCGACGCTCCCACGGAGACCGTGGGAGCGAGATGCGGTGGGAGGGCAGGTCGTCAGGCTGCGTTTTTCGCATGTGACTCCTCTCACCACCCTCGCCCCCCTCTCTTGCAACTCTCTTTGAAAAGATATATGTTTCTCCGGTCATGAAACCGGTCATCGCAAAAATTTCTCTCGCGGCCCTCTGCATCGCCGGGTCGATCTGGCTCGGGGGCGTCAACATCAGGGCGATCATCGGCTTCGACCTGCTGGAGACCGGCACCCTCGACTTCAAGACGAATATCCACCCCTATGTGGAGCGCGCGGTTTTCGCTCTCATCGCCCAGAGCTCCCTCGTCGTCGATATCGCCTATCTCGTCGTGGTCGTGTCGGGCATCGCGTACCTCAGGTCGACGTCGCTGGTTCTTCGCGAGCACGGCTGGCTGATGATGAGCGTGATCCTCTTTTTTCTCTTTACCCCGGTCGAGGTGTACACCGCGGTGCTGGACGGGAAGATGTGGTACCTCGATCACATCGGCTCGAATGATCTTGTTGAATTCCGGAAGATTTTCATCCACCGCCTCGCGGCGCTCGCCGGGGTCCCGATGATCGCGCTTCTATCCTACTACACGATCATCGGACTCACGGTCTTCCGCCCGATGATTCTCAGCGCCTCTCCCGGGCGGCTTTCCTCCACTGGCGCCCCCGGTCTCGATTGAGCCCGGTGGCGTCTCTTATCGATTCGCTCAAGAAACACGCGCTTCTCGCGGGGATCTGCGCGGTGTTTTTTGCAGGGGGCTTGCTCCGGCTGAATGACCTCTCCGCCTACACGCCCGACAGTTGCCGCTACCTGATCTGGGGCAATTCGCTGGCGCACGGGGCAGGGTACGTCGACGGCACGCAGCCGGTTCCGGACCGGTTCGTCGTCCATGCCCCCTTGTATGCGCTCCTCATTGTCCCGGCCGAGCTCTTTTTTCCAATGTCCCTCATGGCGGTGAAAGTCTGGACGCTTCTCTGGGGGGTGCTATCGCTGATTCTCCTCTATCGCTGGATTCTCCCGACGTTCGGAAGGGCGGCGGCGGCCTGTTGCGCGCTCGTCTTCGCGCTCAATCCCGCGATGCTCTTTTTCAGCACGGAAGTTCTCTCCGAGGCGCCGTTCATCGCGTTCGTCCTTCTCATCTTCATTCTGATCGACAAGCTGGAAGAGCCGGATGCCCGGGAAGGGAAGATCCTCCTGTACCTGATTCCCCTCCTCGCGTTTCTTCCGCTGTTGCGGGAGACAGGAGCCGCCCTCGTCGCCGCGGTCGTCCTCGTCTCTCTTTCGCGGTCTCAGAGGAAGCGCGCGCTCATGGCGCTCGGCGCGGCAGCGGCGCTCTTCGCGCTCTGGTATTTCAGGAACCACGTCCTCGTCACGCCGAAGGCGGGATCGCAGGTGAGCAATTTCTCCCTTATCGGCCGTCACTTCGTCACTCCCGACGACGCCCCGATCGCCAACGAATTCGCCCTGCGGATCTGGATTTCCTTCAAGGCGTACGCGGGACAGATCGGAGGGCTCTTTTTCTATCCGATGTTCACGCGCCAGCTCAACGAGCTGGTGGTCGAGCCCTCGGGAGCGTACCGGTTTCTTGCCGATCTCCTCGGGGCGGGAAGGTATGTGGTCCTTGGGGCGGCGGTACCGATCGCCGCGGCTGGATTGGTGCGGGATTTCCGGAGCTCGCCGAACGCATCGTTGCGGGCGCTCTTCGCGGCTCTTTATCTCCTGGCCATTTGCGCCTATCCCGTCCACGACATCAGATTCCTGCTCCCGCTCTGCCCGCTTGTCTACTTTTATCTCGCGGGAGGAACGCTCTCACTCGCCGGGATGGAACGGGCGCCTCAGTTTCTCCGGCGGCCCTCGACGGCCGTGGCCGCGCTGCTGATCCTGCTGGTCCCGAATGTCGTCGCGATGCAGGCATTTTTGCGGACGAATCTCGAGTACAGGCGTTCGCCCGACGCGATCTCCGGTCACCCGACCCTCCCCGAGATGTTCAGGTTCAAATGGGACCGCCTGAGGGGCTGGATCGACGGGAACATGTCCGCCGACGCGGTGATCGGAAGCCCGATCAAGGATGTCGCGGTCGTTTCGGGCGGGAGGAAGGTGCTCGAGATCGATCCCGGCGTGACCCTTCCCCTGTTCGAGTCTCTCCTGCGCGATCATCACGTGGAATATCTCCTTGCGCCCAACCGGTGGCTCGACCTCCGGGAGTTTGAATTTCTGATGCGCGAATCGCGGAGGTTCTGGTTCGAACCGGTTCCCGATGCGCCGAACCTCATGCGGGTCCATTCGACGTTCCTCGAGCCGAACGTGCTTTCGCCCCCGCACACCGTCTTCGACACCGTGAGCGTCACCGAATTGCTCAGGACGGGGAGAAGCGAACTGATGGCGGGCCGTTATACCGAAGGCGCCGCGGCGTTGCAGCGAGCGCTCCGGATTGCGCCGGTATCGGGAGACGTGCTCTACCAGGTAATGGTCGCGGACCTGATCCTCGGCGACTCGACGGGGGCGCGGAAAGCGTACCAGACTCTCCTCGGCCAGCCGCAGGCCTTATCCTACGCCGAGCTCGCCCGCAACCAGTTCGAGGCCGCCGACCTGCTCGCGAAGGCCCGATCCTCGAAGCTCTATACGGAGCAGGCCGTGAAGACGTTCAAATCCGCGTCGATCTACTGGAAATCGGGTTACTACCGCCGCGCCGCCGATCTGATGAACACGTTGATGGATACCGACACTTCCTATTTTGTGGGGCTCCTCTGGGGGTTCCATTTTGATTTCCAGCTCGGCGACAGCGCAACGGCTCAAAAGTTTCTTACCATCCTCGAGAGGATCGACTCCACGAATCCGGTGGTGTTGGCCTTCGAGCATCTGACCGCTATCCGGGATTCTCTCCAGGCGGCCAAATCCGGGACCGCCGGGGAGCGAAGCAACCTTCACCTCTCGGCCGCGCGCATTTGCAAGGCGATGCAGCTCTACGACGAGTCGCTCGACGAAGCCGAACGGGCCCTCGGGGAACGCCGCGACAACGTGGACGCTCTCCTGTTCCTCGCCAGGGCGTTCGAGCAGCGCGCTCTTCCGAGGCGGTCGATCGAAATGTATCAGGAAGTCCTCAGGCGCGACGCGCATAACGTCTTCGCCGTCGCGCGCCTCGATTCCCTCCGCACGTTCGTCTCCCGGCAGTAACGCAGTCTTGCAGTTTCTTCTTATCCGTCATCCCGACATGTTTTTGGTCGGGATCTTTCTAAAAGAGTTGAAAGATGCTGACCTAAAGCGTGTCAGCATGACGAGTTGGAGGGAGAATTGACGAAACCCCGACTGTGCCGCCATTAATGAGATGTTGATTTTCGACCGGGAAATCGCTATTCTTGACTGAAGAAGGGCATCAACCGACGAGACGCGACCTAAAGGTCGCGCCTACCGGGAAACAAGAGGCGTCGGTAGCCGCAGCCTTCAGGCTGCGCCTTGAGCCCAAAATCAAACGCAATATGATCCAGGCATGAACTATCTCCTGATGTTGAATGAACTCACCGAGCTCGCAAAGCAGCTTGCCCTCGAGGTGAGGTTCGAAAAAGGCGACTTCGACGGAGGCTACTGCATTTTGAAAAGCCAGAAAGTGCTCGTCGTGAACAAGCGGCTTTCCGACCCGCGGAAGGCGTCGTGCCTCGCGCAGGCGCTCGCGGAATTCGGCATCGAAACCGCGTTCGTCAAACCGAGCCTGCGGGAATTCATCGAGGATGAGGTGACCAGGAGCTCGAAGCCCAAACTCTACTCATGATCCGGGCCGTCATCTTCGATTTGGATAACACGCTCGTCGATTTCATGGGGATGAAGCGGCAGGCGATCGACGCGGCGATCCGTGCGATGATCGACGCGGGCCTCAACCTCACACCGGAGGAAGTGAAAACCAGGATCGACTCGATCTACAAGGAACGCGGCATCGAGTTTCAGAGCGTGTTCGACGAGCTCCTTTACGATCTCTTCAACAAGGTCAATTATAAGATCCTTTCCGCCGGGATCATTTCATACCGGCGGGCCCGCGAAGCGGCGCTGGTTCCCTACCCGCATGTCTACATGACCCTGATGGAGCTTCTGAAACGCGGCCTGCTCCTGGCCGTCGTCTCCGACGCCCCGGGGCGCGAAGCGTGGCTCCGGCTCTCTTACCTGAACTTCCATCACATCTTTCACGCGGTCGTGACATTCGACGACACGAGAGAGCGAAAACCCGCACCGGGACCCTTCCGGAAGGCGCTGGAGCTGCTCGGAGTTCCGGCGGAAGAGGCGCTGATGGTCGGAGATTGGGCGGAGCGAGACATGGTCGGCGCGGGAAACCTCGGCATGAAGACGGTCTTCGCCCGCTACGGCGACACGTTCGGGACCGTCGAAACCCATGCGGATTATGAGATCAACGACGTGAAAGACCTGATCCCGATCGTGGAGAAGGAAAATGCGGGAGCGCTCGTCTCCCATGGTTGAAGGAGTCGGGATAGACGTCGTGGAGATTCCGCGGATGGCGCGAACGATCGGGGAGTGGGGAGAGGCGTTCCTGGAGAAGGTCTTTACCCCGAGGGAGCTCTCCTACTCAAACGCCAGAAAAAACCCCACACCGCACTTCGCGGCCCGGTTCGCCGTGAAGGAGGCCGTCGCGAAAGCGCTTTCCACGGGTTGGACGAGCGGTTTCCGGTGGAAGGACGTGGAGGTGGAGAACAACGCGGTCGGAAAACCGTCGGTCGTCCTCTATGGCCGTCTGAAGGACCTTTTGAAAGACAGCCGGGTGCTCGTCTCGATCTCCCACTCGGAGAATGTCGTCGTCGCCTGCGCGATCATCGAGCGATGATTGCCTTTCGACCGCAAATTCCGTATGTTTGCACTATCAGATCCGTCATCCGGCAACAGAAGGGAATAATCGCATGAAGCAAATAGGCATAAAGAAGCTCTATTACTCCATCAGCGAGGTCAGCAAGATCACCGACCTTGAGCAATACGTGCTCCGCTACTGGGAATCGGAGTTCGAAACGTTGAACCCTTCGAAGAACCGCGCGGGGAACCGGATCTATACGAACCGCGATATCAAGCTGATTCTCTACATCAAGAAACTGCTGCGGGAGGAGCGCTACACGATCGAGGGGGCGAAGCAGGTGCTGATCAATTATGTCTCGGAAAACGAGAGCGGGGAACAACTCGAGCTTCTGTCGGAGCCTCCGGCGGCAGCGGCGGGCGCGGGCTCCGGCCAGCCCGTGAGGGCCACCGAGAATCGCCTCCGTGGGGATATGATCGAAATCAAAAAGTTTTTCGAGGAGCTTCTGGTTCGCCTGACCTGACGGTACACTTCCCCCGGTCTTGATTGTCATCCTGAGCACATTCGCTTCGCTCAGTGTAAACTCCGCGAAGGATCTCCCCGGTTCTCTTCATAGAAGGGCAAGATTCTTCGTCGCTTCGCTCCTCAGAATGACAGATGGAAAGTAGAGTTTTTTGCTCCACCGTTACGGAACGTAGCGCAGCCCGGTAGCGCACTTGCTTGGGGTGCAAGGGGTCGCGGGTTCAAATCCCGCCGTTCCGACTTCTAGTCAGGTTTTTCCTTCCCGAATAAGAGATTCCCGGTGTAACGGCAAGCGATGGATGCGGTCAGCTCCGGAATGAAACTCATGTCTGATGCGCGATGGCGGAGGTTCGCGATCGCCGCATGTCTCGTCATCGCGACGCTCGCCGGACTCTGGCCCCTTCTCAGTTGCGGATTCGTCAACTTCGACGACCCTTCCTACGTCCTCGACAACCCGCATGTCCGCTCGGGTATCTCGATGCAGACCGTCGGATGGGCGTTCACATCGACGGAAGAGGCGAACTGGCATCCCGTCACCTGGCTTTCGCACGCCCTCGACTATTCGCTGTTCGGCCCCGACCCGGCGTACCATCATGCCACGAATCTGCTCCTCCACATCGTAAGCTCCCTGGTCCTCTTCTTCTCCCTGGAGCGCGCCACGCGGTCTCTCTGGAAGAGCGCGTTCGTCGCGTTCGTCTTCGCCCTCCACCCGCTCCATGTGGAGTCGGTGGGGTGGATCGCGGAACGGAAGGATGTCCTGAGCGGTTGCTTCGCGATGCTCTCCATTGCCGCATACCTGCGGTATGCCCGTTCGGGAGGCCGCGCCTGGTATCTCTCCGCCGCGGGGCTCTTTGCTCTCGGACTCATGTCGAAACCGGCGCTTGTGACGCTTCCGTTCGTCTTCCTGTTGCTCGACTACTGGCCGCTCGGGCGCCTCTTCGCCGCTCAGGGATCAGGGAAGAGCGGGGGAGGAGTCGTTTCATTCAAACAGGCAATCCTCGAGAAACTACCCTTCTTCATCCTCTCCGTCGCTTCGAGCGCAATCACATTCTGGGTTCAGCGCACGGGCGGGGCGATGGATATAATCTCTTCCCTCCCATTTCCCTATCGCGCTGCAAACGCCGCCCTCTCCTATTTCACATACCTCCGGGAGTCGATCTTTCCGTCAGGGCTGGCGGTTTTCTATCCCCATACCGGCGAAAACATACCCGTGTGGGAAGCGGCGGGATCGGCGCTTCTCCTCGGAGCGGTCACATTCTGGCTCTGGAGGGAGCGGGCGCGCTTCCCGTACCTGATCACCGGTTGGCTCTGGTTCCTCGGCATGCTTGTCCCCGTGCTCGGGCTCGTCCAGGTCGGACTCCAGGGATGGGCCGACCGCTACATGTATCTACCCTTGATCGGCCTTGCCATCATGGCCGCCTGGGGAATTCCAGAGGCGCTGAGCCGGATCCGGCTCGCGCGCTTCGCTCTTCCGGCCCTTTTCGTTCTTGCGCTCCTTGCGATGCTTCCGGCGAGCCGCGCCCAGGCGTCGTACTGGAAAAACAGCCGCACGCTTTTCGAACGCGCCCTCTCCGTCACGACCGGAAACTATGTGGCTCACAACAATCTGGGAGCGGACCTTGCCGATTCGGGCGATCATGCCGGCGCGATTGTCCATCTCCGGGAAGCCATCCGCATCAAGCCGGAGTACATCGAGGCTCATCACAATCTCGCCGTGTCGCTGATGGCGCTCGGCCAGCGGGATAGCGCCCTCGCGGAATACCGGTGGGTCGCCGGCCACGGCGCCGGCGACGCCGAATTACGCGCGTCGCTCGGGAGCGATCTTGCCGAGAAAGGTCAACTCCGGGAGGCGGCGGCGGAATTCGCGGCCGCAACAGCCCTCGAACCGGGCGACCCGGCCGCACATTGCGCTCTGGCGCGCGTCTATCTTCGCGAAGGAAAGGCGGATTCCGCAAGGGCCGAATGCCTGGCCGCCCTCAGGCTTCGGCCGGGCTATTCCGCGGCACACACGGTCCTCGGAATGATCGCCGGCGGACAGCTGAAGAACGAGGAGGCGCTCCGTGAGTTTGCGGAAGCGATCAGGCTGGACTCCGCCAGCGCGGAGGCGTACAACAGCCTTGGAATTCTCTACGACCGGATGGGGAGGGGGAGCGAATCGCTCGCGATGTATGAAGCAGCCGTCCGCAACGATTCGGGAAATTGGAACGCGCAATTCAACCTCGGCACGGCGCTCGCGCGGCGGGGACGGTATCCCGAAGCGGCCGGACGCTGGTCGAAGAGCGTGGAGCTGAACCCCTCTGCGATCGACGCGCGGCTGAACCTGGGAAAGCTCTATGCCGTTCAAAAGAAGTTCGACGAAGCGGGGGAGCAATTTGCCGGAGCCATTCGCATCGATTCGAACAACGTCCAGGCCCACTTCAACTATGGCGACGTGCTGGCCCTCCAGGGCAGGTTCCGCGAGGCGGAATCGCAGTACCAGCAGGCCCTCCGGATCGCCCCCGATCTCGAACCGGTCCGGGCGGCCCTCCGCCGGCTCCGGGGATTGGAAAAACGATGAGAAAACTCCTGACTCCGTTGTTCGCATCCTGGCTCCTCTTCTCCGCGGCCGCCGGCCAGGCGCTCTTCGTTCCCCGCCCCGAGCCTGTCTTCACTCATGGAGACACGCTCCGAGGCATGCTCACACCGGAACGGAGATGCTACGATCTGCGGTATTATCATCTCGACGTGAAGATCGACCCCGGGCGGCAATATCTGGAGGGATCGAACACCATCCGGTTCACGGCCGACTCCACCTTCGACCGCATGCAGGTCGATCTCTTTCACAACATGTCCGTCGATAAGATTACGCTCGACGGCGGAGCGGAAGTCCCGTTTGATCGCGACTCGAATGCGATCTTCATACGGCTTCCACACCCGCTCGCCAAAGGCTCCGATCACGAGGTGAAGGTCTCCTATTCGGGATATCCGCAGGTCGCGAAGAATCCCCCCTGGGACGGAGGGTTCACCTGGAAAAAGGATTCGTCGGGGAACCCGTGGGTTGTGGTCACCTGCCAGGGGACGGGCGCGAGCCTCTGGTGGCCGAACAAGGACCATCAATCGGACAAACCCGACAGCGTGCTGATCAGCGTCACGGTTCCCGCCGGACTGATGGACGTATCGAACGGCCGCCTCCGCGCCGAAACGAAGCTCCCCGGCGGGTGGACGCGCTGGGACTGGTTCGTGAGTTATCCGATCAACAACTACAACGTGACCGTCAATGTCGGCAAGTATGCCCACTTCTCCGATCTCTACGGAAGCGGAAAAGACGCGCTCACCCTCGACTACTATGTTCTTCCGTATCACCTGCAGGAGGCCAAAGTCCAGTTCGAGCAGGCGAAACTCATGCTCGCAACGTTCGAGAAATACTTCGGGAAGTATCCCTTCTATCGCGACGGCTACAAGCTCATCGAGTCGCCGCACAACGGGATGGAGCACCAGAGCGGGATCGCCTACGGCAACCGCTTCCTCCGGGGGTATGTCGGTAGGGCGTCGTCCGAGGTGGGGCTCAAGTTCGATTTCATCATCGTGCACGAGAGCGCGCACGAATGGTGGGGGAACAGCGTCACCTCCAAAGACGTCGCCGACATGTGGATCCACGAGGGCTTCGGCGCCTACGCAGAGGCCCTCTATGTGGAGGACCATTTCGGCCGCGACGAGTCGCTCGCCTACATCAACGGGAAAAAGCAAAATGTCCACAACACCGAGCCGATCATCGGAACCTACAACGTTCAGAAGGAGGGCTCGGGCGACATGTACGACAAGGGGCAACTCGTTTTGAACACGCTCCGGAGCGTGATCGACGACGACTCTCTCTGGTTCTCGATCCTCCGCGGCATTCAATCGGCGTATGCGTACAGCACCGTCACGACGGACACCATCGTCGGGTTCGTCAACAGGAAGACGGGTAAGGATTTTACCTATTTCTTCGACCAGTACCTGAAGCATCCTGCGCCCCCCCACCTCGAAGTCGTCACAAGGAAGAAGGGGAGCAAGGTAACCGCGAAGTACCGCTGGGCCGCCGACGTCCCGGATTTCCGCATGCCCGTCAAAGCCGGAGTGTCGGAAAAGGCGTTGAATTGGATCTACCCCACGCCGGTCTGGCAGACGATGGAGATCCCGGCCGAAAGGCCGGATCAATTCCGGGTGGCAGACAAACTCTTCTACTTCGACCTCAGACTGAACTCGGGGTATATCGACCCGCGCTTGAAAGAATAGTCTCCTTCCGATCATCGCCCCCCTTGTGGGCGCCTGAGACGCAGGCTAAAGCCTGCGCCTACCAAACCCAAGGCATGGGTAGGCGCGACCTTCAGGTCGCGTGCAACTTAACGCAGGCTAAAGCCTGCGCCTACCAAGCCCGAGGCATCGGGAGGCGCGACCTTCGGGTTGCGGATCGAGAAGTCAACGAAACTCACCTAGTTGATACTCACCCCCAATCTTAGTACCTTTTTCGAGAGATATGGCTGAAAAAACCGCTAAACCGTTCCGAAAACCGGCGTCCAAAATGGGACTCGTTGAACAGTCCCAGGTCGTGGCGTCCACGGCGGTGATCGTCGCAATGGGAACCATCGTGACGGTCCACTTCGTCACCAGGAGCAGCTTTACCTGGCTCGATTTTATCAGCATCCTTACGGTCGGCGTGATCGGATTCGTGAGCGTCTACTTCTCGCTCCGGTACGGCAGGATCCTGGAAGAACAGCGGCGGGAGCTCCTCGAGCTCAACACGATCGCCGAGGCGGTGAACCACTCGGTGGAGCTGGATTATGTGCTCCAGTCCGCCCTCGCCAAGGTGATGGAGCTGATGTACGCCGGGTGCGGCTGGATCTATCTGCTTGAAAACGAGGGGCTGATCCTGAAGCAAAGCGCCGGGACGGTTTCCAAATTCTTCGCCTGGACCGATTTCGGCCGGGACGGCCTCCTGCGCTGGATTACGGAACCGAATGTCCTGCACGCGGGCGATCCTCGCATCATGGCTTCCGCTTCGGAGGAGTTCCGCAATCAGGATTTCAATATCCTCGCCTCGATTCCGCTGGTCCGCCAGGGGGCGTTCGCGGGCGTGTTGATCATCGCGGGCTCGGATGAGCGGAGGTTCGAGGAGAAGAATATCGGGCTGATCCAGGCGTTCGGCAACCAGATCAGCAATGCCTTACAGAACGCGTTCCTCTTCGACCAGCTCCGCAAATCGGAACGGCTCTATGCCGATCTTTTCGAGTATTCCCCCGACATGTACCACAGCATCAACCGGCACGGCGTCGTGATCAGCTGCAACCTGACCGAGAGCCAGGTGCTCGGGTATGCAAAAGAGGAAATCATCGGCCATCCGGTCCTTCATCTCTATCCCCCGGAGGGCCACCAGCAGATCAGGTCGCACCTGAATAAGATGTTCGAGCTCGGACAGGAGCTGAAGGGTGTGGAAGAGCAGATTCAGAAAAAAGACGGGACGCTCCTCGACGTCAGCGTGAACACCTCGCTCGTGTACGACCAGGAGGGGAAACCGTCGGTGGTGAGGATGGTGCTCCGCGACATCACGCTCAAGAAAAAGATGGACGAGAAGATCCTCCAGGCGCAGAAGATCGACAGCATCGGGAATCTGACCGCCGGCATCGCGCACAATTTCAACAACATCCTCACGGCGATCCTCGGTTCGGCGTCCATCATGAAGCGCAAGCTCTCCCCGGACGCGCGCCTGGAAAAATACATCGAGCTGATAGAGACGACTTCGCGGCGGGGCGCGGCGATGACGAAACAGCTCAACACGTTCGCCCGGAAGGACACTCCCCATACGACCCCGGTGGACGTGAACACGATCATCGACCAGACCCTCAGGCTGTTCGAAGCCACGACGCCGAAGACCATTCACATCAAGTTCACCCCTTCCCCCGAACCCGTCGTGGTGGACGGCGACGACGGCCAGCTCCAGCAGGCTCTCCTGAATCTTTGTCTCAACGCGCGGGACGCCATGCCGAACGGAGGCGTCCTGGTGATCGATTGCGGCATCGCGTCGCTCGACGAGGAGCAGGCGAGCCAGTTTGCGGACGGGAAACCGGGAGAGTACGTGATGCTGAAGGTGACCGATTCCGGGTTCGGCATTCCCGCGGAGATCCTTCACAAGGTGTTCGAGCCGCTGTTCACCACGAAGGAACCGGGGAAAGGGACGGGGCTCGGCCTCTCCGTCGCCTACGGGATCGTCCGGAGCCACAACGGATACATCGGCGTCGAGAGCGAGGTCGACAGCGGCACGATTTTTTCGATCTATCTCCCCAGGTCGAAGAGCGCCCGGGCGGCGGTGGCCGACCTCAGGGGGTCCGGCGATGTGGTGGGGGGTTCCGAGCGGATCCTGCTGATCGAAGACGAGATTTCGGTGGGAACGGTGGGCGCGGACATCCTGACGGAGCTCGGATACGCCATTGAGATGGCGGAAAACGGTCGCGAAGCCGTCGACCGGCTCTCGGCCGGCCAGTGGTTCGATCTTGCCATCCTCGACATGAACATGCCGCGGATGGGGGGCCGGGCGACGTTCAAGCAAATCAAGACGATTTGCCCTTCGATGAGGGTCCTCGTCTGCAGCGGCTACAGCGCCTCGATGCTGGACGACGCGGAGTTCGCGCAGTCGATCGACGGGTTCATCCAAAAACCATACGAGCTTTCCGACTTTGCCCGGAAGATCAGGTCGATCCTCGATTCGCCGGCTGTGCCCTTGCGGGCCAGGAGCGAAGCCGCCCCGGGGAAGTGAGGATGCCGGACGGCGAAGGGGGATCCTTCGCTTCGCTCAGGATGACGGTGAAACCGTCAGTTGCAAATCAAAACCGTTCTTCGTATGTTTGCCGGCAGAGCCGGAGGTCCTCCCGAATGATCGACCCGTTCTCACGATAACGACGAGATGAATCTCAGCAAGCTCCGATGAAAGCGTCCCGGCTGGTTTCGATTGGGGTGAGGCTTCGCGAGGAACGCCTCCGGCGGGGATATTCGATCGAGGAGATCGCCTCCGGGATCAACGTGAACCCCGCCTTCCTCGAACAGCTCGAGCAGGGAATCCCGCCCGCCGTGCCCGAGCCGTACGTGCGGGGAATTCTCCAGTCCTATGCCCGGAAAGTGGGCCTCGACCTTGATCAGATTCCGGAGCAGCCCCCGCCCGAAATGCCGGAACCTGAGCCTCCCGCCGTTCAATCCAAAATTCCGCCGGGCTGGAAGCTTCCCGCGGCCGGCCGGACCTTCGCGACGGAGGCCGGGGCTCCCGAAACGCCCAGAAGCTATAGGCGCGCTCTCATTGCCGGATTTGGAATGCTCACCATCGGGATTCTTGGAATTTTCATTTTCTGGATGAGCCGCGATAAGAATACCGGGCCCGTGCAGGAGCTCTCCTTCAACGATGCAGTCAAGGAGCAGGAGGAGAAATACGCGGCCCAGGTGCGGAAGACGGATTCAGTGGCTCACTCGCAGGATACCGCGGCTCAGGTTGCGCGGGGCGACAGCCTCCTGCTCGAAGGGAGGGCCTCGGACAGCGTCCTCGTCACGATAGCGATCGATCACGCGATGCCCCGCCAGTTCCTTCTTCCTCCCATGCGCGCGATGCAGTGGAGGGCCGAAAAGTCGTTTCTCCTGACCCTCAGTAATCCGGCCGCGGCCGGGTTCACGCTCAACGGGATCAGGTTGTCCTCGCTCTCCCGGCCGGACAAACCCGTCAAGAACGTCTTCCTGAGCCGGGCCACCATCGAGAAATTTCAGCCAAAGCACAATTGACGGCGACCTGATGGCACGCGCCCCACGCCCGGTACTTCAGAGGATCGAACAGTTGCGGAAGGAATTGCGCGCCCACGATTACCGTTACTACGTCCTGGCGCAACCCACCATCGGCGACGAGGAGTACGACAAGCTCATGCGCGAGCTCCAGGATCTAGAATCCCGGCATCCCGAACTCCTCACCCCCGATTCGCCTTCGCAGCGCGTCGGCGGCCAGCCCACGAAGGAGTTCCGGACCGTCAGCCACGGCGTCCAGATGTTGAGCCTTCAGAACACCTATTCGGAGGAGGAGATTCGCGAGTTCGACCGGCGGGTGCGGGGCCTTCTCGGCGGGGAAAAATACCGGTATGCGTGCGAGCTGAAGTTCGACGGCGTTTCGCTCAGCCTGATCTACGAGAAGGGGGTCCTGGTCCGGGGCGCCACCCGCGGAGACGGGACGCAGGGGGATGACATCACGAACAACACCAGGACGATACGCTCTATTCCCCTCCGGCTCGACACGCGCGACCCGGCGCTTCTCGACTCGGAAGTGCGGGGCGAGGTGGTCATGCTCAGGAAGGACTTTCAAAAGATGAACGAGGAGCGCGAGCTCGCCGGGGAGAAAGTGTTCATCAATCCGCGGAATTCCGTCGCCGGGACGCTCAAGCTCCAGGACCCGAAGATCGTGGCGACGAGGCCGCTGAAATTCTTCGCCTACTACGTCCGGTCGAAACGCGGGGGCCTCGAGAGCCATTTCGACAGCCTGAAGGGCCTCGCCAAACTCGGATTCCTGACGGACGAGGGCGCCCGCCGGTACGACGGCGTGGACGAGGTGATCGCGCACTGGAAGAAATGGGAGGAGAAGCGGGACAGCGTTCCGTTCGACATCGACGGGATCGTCGTCAAGGTCG
This sequence comes from Bacteroidota bacterium, assembly GCA_036522515.1. Lineage (NCBI taxonomy): Bacteria > Pseudomonadati > Bacteroidota > Bacteroidota bacterium. The sequence continues at coordinate 5,453 of DATDFQ010000053.1, read as the reverse complement.
ATTCCCTTGCGCAGCAGGAACGGCTGGGGGCGATCGCGAAGAGTCCGAGATGGTCGATCGCGTGCAAGTTCACCTCACGGCAGGCCGAGACGGTCCTCGAAGGACTCCGCCTCCAGGTGGGACGCCTGGGGACGGTCACTCCCGTGGCTTTGCTGAAGCCCGTCTTCATCGGAGGAACGACGGTGAGCCGCGCCTCCCTCTATAATGAGGACTACATCCGCGAGCTCGACATCCGGAAGGGAGATACCGTCGTCGTGGAGCGGGGAGGGGACGTCATTCCGAAAGTCTCTTCCGTCATCCTCGCGAAGCGCCCGAAAAACTCGAAGCCGTTCACGTTTCCGAAGAAATGCCCGGAGTGCGGGTCAAAGATCTCCCGCCCGAAAGGCGAGGTGAGCTACTATTGCGAGAATGTGGATTGCCCCCGGCAGGTCCGGGGCCGCATCGAGCACTGGGCGTCGCGAGGGGCGATGGATATCAGCAGGCTGGGCGAGGCGGTGGTCGATCAGCTTGTGAGTCACGGGTTTATCGGGGATGTCGCCGGCCTCTACGGCCTCGAATCGCGCAGGCAGGAGTTGATCGACCTGGAGCGGTGGGGCGAAAAGAGCGTTCAGAATCTCCTCGACGGAATCGAGCGGAGCAAGGAAAAGCCGTACGGGCGCGTTCTCTATGCGCTCGGAATCCGGCACGTCGGCGAGACCGTGGCGTCGGTGCTCGCCGGCGCCTTTCCCTCGATCGGTGACCTCCAGAAAGCGACGCAGGAGGAGCTCGAAGGGGCGGAGGATGTGGGGCCTAAAATCGCCGAAAGCATCCGTGCCTGGTTCAGAAATAAGGAAAATCTCCGGATGGTCGAGCGCCTGCGTGAAGCCGGGCTCCATTTCGCCTCGCGTCCGTCCGGGAGGAACGGGGGGGCGTTGAAGGGCAAGACATTCGTGCTGACCGGCGCGCTCGCCTCGATGAGCCGGGGACGGGCGAAAGAGCTGATCGAGGAAAACGGGGGGCGGGTCGCCGGGAGCGTCTCCGGGAAAGTCGACGCCGTCATCGTCGGCGAGGAGGCGGGCTCGAAGCTCGACAAGGCGAAGGAACTCGGGATAGAATTGTGGGACGAAAAAAAGTTGCTTGCGCAGATTAAGAGTCGGTAGCCGCGACCTTCAGGTCGCGGGTGGCCGGTCGCAGCCTAAAGGCTGCGGCTTCCGGTGACTCAGATAGACGCGCATAACGTGTTGTTCAACGAGGCGTAAATAAACCAATGCTCGAAGAAGCGTTCGCATTCGTGGGGCTCCAGGTCGCAAAGCTGCAGTTCCGGACCGACCTGGACGTGGTTCAGCCCATGACGGAATTCCTCAAAGATGCGCGGAACGTCCTGATCGTGCTGCCGACGGGGTACGACAACTCGGTTCTCGCGGGCACGGCGATACGCGCGTACCGCGACCGCCTGATGCATCTTCACCTGACGGTGGTGCACAACAGCACGAGGGCGACGCCGCTTTCCGAATTCCCCCGGAGCGAAGTGGTGCGGATCGATTCCTCCGACATCAACAGGTTCTCGCTCCCGACGCGGCACCTCCTGAAGCGGATCATGACGCGCCCGTTCGACGTCGCCATCGACATGAATCTTGACTTCGTCCTGCATACTGCGTATATTTGCAAAGTGTCGAGAGCAAGAGTGCGCGTCGGGTTCGCTCACTCGGCCGCCGACATGTTTTACAACGTGCAGTTGAAGTTGAACCCGCAACGATCCTCCCAGGCACTGTACGAGAACTTTGCGGCGGCGCTGGCGATGTTTTGATCGGATCTATCGGAGAACGCATGAAGTTTGAAGTAACGAAAAACGGCAAAGCGACGGTCCTCAAGCTCCGGGGGCGCAAGCTCGACGCGACGGTCTGCCCGGAATTGAAGGCGGAGTTCCTCGTGCTCTGCAAACCCAAGGTCACGCAGGTCCTCATCGTCGAGATGTCGGAGGTGACCTTTTGCGACAGCAGCGGCCTGAGCGCGCTCCTGATCGCCGACCGCACCATGCGCGAGCACGGGGGGCGGGTCCACCTCGTCGGGGTGAACAAGAAAATCATCGACTTGATGAAAATCTCCCAGCTCGACCGTGTCTTCGCGATCAGCGACAAGATCGCGGACGCCATCGCGAACTGACCGGTTCCGGTGCCCTTCCCTCTCCCCTAACCTCCCTGATGGGTTTTTCCACCGTCGATTACCTGATCGTAACGGTTTATCTCCTCGGGGTAACGGTGCTCGGGGTCCTCATCTCCGGCAAACAGAAAGACTCGCGAGACTATTTCCTCGGCGGCAAGGCGATGCCCTGGTGGGCGGTCGGCTTCTCGATCGTCGCCAGCGAAACAAGCACCCTCACCTTCATCAGCGTCCCCGGGATCGCCTACTCAAGCAACATGCACTTTCTCCAGCTCGCGTTCGGCTATTTCGCGGGCCGGCTCCTCGTGAGCGTCATCTTCATCCCCGCGTACTACAAGGGCGACCTTGAAACCGCCTACGACTTCCTCGGCCACCGGTTCGGGCAGTCGCTGAGAAAATTCACCTCTTCCGTCTTCGTGGTCACCAGGGTGCTCGCCTCGGGCGTGCGGCTCTTCGCGACGGCGATTCCGATCCACCTGATCACGGGCTTCGATTATGCGACGAGCATTCTGGTGGTCGGGGTCTTCACCCTCGCCTACACCTATCTGGGCGGGCTGAAGGCGGTCGTCGCGATGGACGTCGTGCAGCTCTTCATCTACCTCGCGGGAGCGGCCGCCGCGGTTCTCATCATCCTCAACCATCTCCCGGGAGGCTGGAGCGACGTGGTTCGCTTCGCAACCGCCGGCGGGGGAAACAAGTTCGAAATCGTGAACGGGTCGTGGGGCTCGAGCCTGAAGGAGTTTTTCGCCTCTCCCTACACGCTGGTGGGAGCGCTCCTCGGCGGAACGTTTCTCACGATGGCGTCGCACGGAACGGACCAGCTCCTGGTGCAGCGATTGCTGGGGTGCAAGACGAGATGGGACAGCCAGAGGGCCCTGATGCTCGACGCGACGTTTATCGTCATCCAGTTTGCGTTTTTTCTGGTTCTCGGACTCTGTCTCTTCGCGTACTACGGGGGCGTTTCGGTGCAGCAGCTCGGCCTCAAATCCTCGGATGAAGTGTTTCCGAAGTTCATCGTCGAGAGCCTTCCCTCGGGGATCGCGGGGCTGGTGATCGCGAGCGTGCTCGCCTCCGCGATGGGAACGCTCTCCTCTGCGATCAGTTCCCTCGCCTCTTCGACCTATCTCGACCTCTTCCGGATGTCGTCGAAGGGGACGGCGGGAGGAGGGCCCGGGGAGCTTCGGTGGTCCCGCATATTCACCCTCTTCTGGGGGTTCGTGCTGATCGGGGGAGCGATGCTCTTCACCGACACCCGCAACCCTGTCGTCGAGATCGGGCTGAAGATCGTGTCCGTCACCTACGGCGGTTTGCTGGGGACCTTTTTCCTCGGCCTTTTCTTCAAGCGGACCGGCCAGTTCGACGCGTACGTCGGATTCATTACGGGGCTCCTCACGATGGTCGCGGTGCTGCAGTACACGAAGATCGATTTCACCTGGCACACGCTGATCGGATGCGCCGCGACAATCGCCGCGGGGTTGACAAGCCGGATGTTCACCGGCCGGAAGCCCGCAGTCCTTCCATCCACCATTCAAGGGTAACGCCATGCAGCTGACAAGCACAGACTGGATCGTGATCGCCCTCTATTTCGGGTTCAATCTCTTGATCGGGCTCTACTTCAGGAAGCGCGCCACGAAGAGCGTGAGCGATTTTTTCCTCTCGGGCCGGAATGCGAGCTGGTGGCTTGTCGGGACGTCGATGGTCGCGACGACGTTCGCGGCGGACACGCCGCTTGTGGTCACCGGGCTCGTCGCGCGCTACGGCATCGCGGGGAACTGGCTCTGGTGGAGCATGGCCTTCAGCGGGATGCTGACGGTGTTCTTCTATGCCCGCCTCTGGCGCCGGGCGGGGGTCCTGACGGACGTCGAGTTTGCGGAGATCAGGTACAGCGGGAAACCGGCGACATTTCTCCGCGGGTTCCGCGCGATCTACCTCGGGCTCCCGGTCAACCTGATCATCATGGGCTGGGTGAACCTGGCGATCGTGAAGATCATGATCCTCGTGCTCGGCGTTTCGAAAGTCGAGGCGCTCGCCATCGCGCTGGGAATCATGGCGATCACCGCGTCGATCTCGACGCTCTCCGGGTTATGGGGAGTGCTCTGGACCGACCTGTTCCAGTTCGTGTTGAAAATGAGCATGGTGATTCTGCTCGCGGTCTTCGCCGTCGAGGCGAGCGGGGGATTGTCCTCGTTGAAAGCCGGGCTGGTCTCGGTGGAGCAGAGCCGGCACTCGACCGGCTCGGTATTGTCGTTCCTGCCTGACCTCCATTCGACCTGGATGCCGTTCATCACGTTCTTCGTCTATATCGCCGTGAACTGGTGGGCGTCGTGGTACCCCGGGGCGGAGCCGGGGGGAGGGGGGTATGTCGCCCAGCGAATATTCTCCGCGAAGAACGAGAAGCATTCGGTCCTGGCCACGCTTTGGTTCAACGTCGCGCATTACGCGCTGCGCCCCTGGCCCTGGATCCTCGTGGCGCTCGTGGCGGTGGTCCGCTTCAAGGACGATCCGTCGTTCGCCGCCGACCCCGAAACAGGATATATCAGGATCCTCATCAGCGACTTCCCGGTCACGTTGCGGGGGCTCATGCTTGCCGCGTTCGCGGCAGCCTACATGTCGACGATCGGAACGCAGCTCAACTGGGGCGCGAGCTACCTGGTCAACGACGTCTACCGGCGTTTCATGGCGAAAGACAAGGCCGAGAAGCATTACGTGAACGTCGCGCAGGTTGCGACCATTCTCCTGATGGTTCTTTCGGCGGTGGTGACCTATTACATGGGGTCGATCGAGGGGGCGTGGAAGTTCCTGCTGGCGATCGGCGCAGGGACGGGGCTTGTGTATATCCTCCGGTGGTTCTGGTGGCGGATTAACGCATGGAGCGAAATCTCCGCGATGGCGGCGGCTCTGGTGACTTCGAGCGCGATGCAGTATGTCTTTCACCTCGACGAGTCGATACCCTCCGACTTCGCCTGGATTCTGATCTTCACGACCCTGATCACCAGCGCGGTATGGCTGACGGTCACCTTTCTGACGAAGCCGGAACCGCAGGAGAAACTTCTCTCCTTCTACCGCCGGGTCCGGCCGAACGCGGCCCTCTGGAAGCCGATCGCCGCGCTTGCCCCGGAGATCATCCCGCAGAAGGACGGGCTCTTCAACCTGATCGACTGGCTGAGCGGTGTCGCCATGGTCTATTCATTCCTCTACGGCTCGGGACAGCTGATCCTCGGAGATACCGCCACGGGGCTGGCATTCCTGGCCGGGGGAGCGGTGTTCGGCGGCGTGATCTATTACGATCTCAACCGAAGAGGGTGGGAGACGCT
>DATDFQ010000052.1 GCA_036522515.1 Bacteroidota bacterium | reverse complement strand
TGCTTCTCACGCATAGTAAGTCCCATGGGATCGACCTCTCGGAATGGTTACCAAAAGGTCGAAAATCTCCACTGATTTTGGAATAGAAATATACGTGAGGCAACAACCCCATTTGGAATAGATCTTTAGTGAGTCAAATCGAGTGATTGCCTTTCAGAGTGCAAAGGCGTACCTTTTCGGGATCGCATGAACAACGAGATCTTACTGATCGACGACGACCCGTCCGTACTGGCCTCCCTTGCGCTCCTTTTGAAGCAGGCCGGGTACCGGACCCGGTCGGCCGCCTCGCCTTCCGAGGCGCTGGCGCATCTCTCCTCCCGTGATGTCGACCTTGTCATCCAGGACATGAACTTCACCCGGAATACGACGGGTGAGGAGGGGCTTCGTCTCCTTGCCCAGATCAGAACCTCCCACGAACAGGTCCCCGTGATCCTCATGACCGGCTGGGGGTCGATCGCTCTCGCCGTCCAGGGCGTTCGCGCGGGAGCGTCGGACTTTATCACCAAACCGTGGACGAACGAACAACTCCTTCAGTCGGTGAAAACCGCCCTCGGGCTGGCGCGCGTCAACCCGCGCGGAGTGCGTCCCCGGACACCGACCCGCGAGGAGCTCGACACGCAGTACGATTTTTCGCCCATCATCGGATCCGATCCCAAACTCCTTGCCGCGCTCGAAATCGCGGGGAGGGTGAGCGCCACGGACGCCTCGGTGCTCATCACCGGCGAAAGCGGGACCGGAAAGGAGCTCGTGGCCGAAGCGATCCACCGCAACAGCAACCGCAGGGACGGCCCGTTCCTGAAGGTGAACATCGCAGGAATCTCTTCAAGCCTGTTCGACAGCGAGATGTTCGGCCATGTGAAGGGCGCCTTCACCGACGCCCGCCAGGATCGGGCGGGCAGATTTGAGGCGGCAGCCGGCGGGACGATTTTTCTCGATGAAATCGGCGATCTTGACGGAAGCTGCCAGGTGAAAATGCTCCGTGTGCTGCAGGACCGGACGTTTGAGCAGGTCGGCTCGAGCGAGACCCGCGCGGTCGATGTGCGCGTCCTTTCGGCCACCAACGCCGATCTCAGCGACGCTGTTTCCCGCGGGAAATTCCGCGAGGATCTTCTTTACCGGCTCAACCTGATCGCCATCCACCTTGCCCCGCTCAGGGAGCGGCGGGGCGACATCCCTCTCCTTGCCGGCTATTTCATCCAGAGTCTCGCGAATGTCTACCGCAGGGCGACCCTGTCGATTGCCCCGGACGCCATGCGGTGGCTGCAGGGGTTGCATTGGCCCGGCAACATCCGGCAACTCCGGCACGTGATCGAGCGCGCGGTCCTTCTGTGCGGGAAGGAAATCCTCACGATCGAGGATTTTTCCGCATCGATGAGTCCCGGGCCGGATGCGGCAAAGGAGCAGGCTCTCCCCCCCGTGGGGAGCGCCACACTGGACGAGATCGAACGGGGAATGATCCTGAAATCAATGGAGCACTTCGAGGGAAATATCAGCAAAGTCGCTCAGTCGCTGGGCTTGAGCCGCGCGGCGCTGTACCGGCGGTTTGAGAAGTTCGGGATCAGGACGTGACGCTCCGCCGCAAATTCATCCTCTACATCGTCGTTCTCCATCTCGCGTCCGCGGTGTGGATCGTCTCCCTTCTCTGGGAGTACCGGATCTGGTTCCTGGCACTCGAGGCGCTCCTCCTTCTCTCGGGGATCGTGGCGTTCAAACTCTTTAAGGGGCTCTTCCAGCCGCTCGATCTCCTTCTGGCGGGAGCCGATTCCCTGAGAGAGAAGGACTTCACCACGCGGCTGCGGCTTTCGGGGCAGCCCGAAATGGATGCGCTCATCGGGGTCTACAACAAGATGATCGAAACGCTCCAGGACGAGCGGCTCGCGCTCCAGGAACAGCACTTTTTCCTCGAAAAGATCATGGCCGCCTCCCCCGCGGGGATCATCACATTCGATTTCGAGCAGAAGGTCTCGATGGCGAATCCGGCGGCGGAACAATTTTTTCAGTGCCCGGCGCGGGGAATGAACGGAAAGCGTCTCGAGGAACTCTCTTCCCCCCTCTCGGCGCCGTTACGCGCCCTGAAGGCCGGCGAATCGATCCTCGTCACGATGCACGGGATCCGGAGATTGAAGTGCATACGCTCGGAATTCCTCGACCGCGGTTTTCCGCGCACATTCTTTCTGCTCGAGGAATTGACCGAGGAATTGCGCCAATCGGAGAAGGCCGCCTACGAAAAGCTGATCAGGATGATGTCCCACGAAGTCAACAACTCGATCGGCGCCGCCAACTCGCTGCTCCATTCCAGCCTGCACTACCGGGACCAGTTGCGGGAGGAAGACCGGATGGATTTCGTCAACGCGATCCGGATCGCCATCTCGCGCACGGAGCACCTCAACGCCTTCATGAAGAGCTTCGCGGACATTGTCCGGCTCCCCCAACCCGTCAAGAGTCCCGTAGACCTTAAAGCGATGCTGGGGGAAATCTGCGCGTTGATGAAGCCGGAGTGCGACAGCCGGTCGATTGAAATCCGGACGGAGTTCGACGTCTCGGCTAACGTTTCCCGTCCTATCGACCCCCACCAGATGGAACAGGTGTTCGTGAACATCCTGAAGAACGCCATGGAGGCAATCGGGCGGGAGGGCGTCATCCGTGTACGGCTCGAGCAAAGGGGGTCCGGCCTTCTCATCTCCATCGAGGATACCGGCTCGGGCATTCCGCCCGAGGTGAAGCATCTGATCTTTACACCTTTTTTCAGCACCAAAGAGACCGGCCAGGGGATCGGCCTGACGCTGGTGCAGGAGATTCTCACCCACCACCGGTTCGAATTCAACCTCGACGGCGACCCGGGCGGCCCGACGAGATTCACTATTCAGATACCCTGACCCCGAATCGGAACTCCCCGGTCCCCCTGCGAGTTGACAATTGCACCTTTGTTCGGTAGATTGCGCGCGTCATCCCGCTGGTTACTACTCGTTTCGGATGGGAGAGCGAACGATTGGTGCTGTTGCTGTCCATGTTCTCAGGAGGGAACCGCCATGAAGTATCTTGCCTGTCTGCTGCCGTTCATTCTGCTTGCCACAACCACCAGGTCGCAAGATCCATATTGGAATAAGCTCCCCGGTCCGTTCACGGGGAAGGTGTCTTGTTCCGTTACCACCCCGGGCGGGGCGATACTCCTTGGAGGGGAAATGAACTCACCCGTCGAATATCAGTATTATCGTTCGACTGATCAAGGGGAGACCTGGGAAGGCAAATATGTCATATCGAAGGATCGTCCTGATCAAACGCCTGCACAATTCCTCCTTCGGCCGAATGGCGAACTGTATCTCTTGACGGGTTCCGCGCTGTATACATCGGGGGACGAGGGAAATACCTGGACGCTCATGAGCAATCTCGCGGGGGCAAAATCGGTCTGGTTTCCCTCTAACGGGAAAATCTATGTGGCCGGGTATTACGGCGTGTTCGAGTCGTCGGATAACGGAGCCTCGTGGCAGAACGTCGGACCCAAATACCAGTAGGGAGTCGGAGCCGGGAGCTTTGCGAACGTCAATGAGTTCGCGGCAAATCCCGACGGATATTTTATCGCAACGATCGACGCGGGGACGGTCTACAGAAGCAGATACGGGCAGGATTGGAGGCGCATCCTTCACCGGGGGTCGCAGGTAACGCTTGGTGCCTCCGCCGGACGGACACTCCTCTATGCGAATGGGAAGAGCGTTTTCGTTTCAGATAATAACGCCCAGATATTCCGGAGAATCAGACCGCTCCCGCTCAAAGGGTCCGATGCCACCGTCAAGGTTGGAGCCGCCCCGAACGGAGACATTTACGCCGGGACGCGCGCCGGCCGGCTCTTCAAAATCTTCAGAACGCCAAGCGGCTTCAGGTACCAGGAGCTGTTCCGAACCTATTCCGAGATCCTCTCCCTAACGTTCAGCGAATCCCCTGCCGTCGCGATCGTCGGAACAGATCGGGATGGAGCGTACATCTCCCAGAGCTCCGCTCCTTTTCTGCAAAAAGGTCCCACGCTCTCCGAAATCTGGACCTTCGCGCGTACAACTCCCTCTAACCTGTTCGCATTGAGCCAGTACGCGGGACACTGGATCTACCGGTCGACGGATGAGGGAATGACCTGGGCGACCTTGAGAAATCAGTTCATGCCGGAGACCGATCTCATCGGCGGAACATCCGGCGGACTTCTTTTCGCGTTTGGATGCTGCGGGACGCCGATCTATCGTTCGTCCGACAACGGGACCTCGTGGACGACATTTACAGATAGGAGCGTCACCGTAAACGGCTTCTCATCGTTCCTCGAAGCAACGGATGGAACGATCTACGTCGGCTCTTCGAATGGAATCTATCGTACGAACAATAGAGGAAACACCTGGTCCAGAGTCTATCCCTCCTCCACCGGGCCCATTCATCAGACCGCAGACGGCGATTTCTACGCCGGCGCCGGCGGCATCGTCCGTTCGACAGATAACGGCATCACCTGGGTCCAATCCAACACAGGCTTGACGGACATCTCCGTCCGCTCTATCGGTTCAAACTCTGCCGGGACGGTCTTTCTGGCAACAGACCAAGGCATTTTCAAGTCGACCGATAAAGGAGACGCATGGGTGCAAACCGGCACCTCCCTTCATCGCGGCGATTTCTCCCAGCTCATCGTCGACCCGAACGACCGCCTGTTTGTGAGCACCGGGTCGATAAAGGGGGTCTACGATTTCTCGCCGGCCGGTGTCTTCACCTCGACGGATGACGGCGCAAGCTGGACGCAGGTCAGTTCGGGACTCTCCAACCAGAATATCATCGCCCTGGCACTTACCGGAGATAATCATCTTCTCGCCGCCTCCGAACGCGGGGGGGATTGTTCACCACCGCCGGGGTGACGACCGGTAATAGCCCGGTCGCCGCCGGACCGATCAGCGAGGCTCCCCCGCGGGAGTATCTCCTCGATCAAAACTATCCGAACCCGTTCAATCCGACTACCGTGTTCCGGTATCAGCTTCCGGTTGAAAGCTATGTCACGCTAAAGCTCTTTAACACGCTTGGCCAGGAAGTGGCGACGGTGATCAACGACGAATTAACGGGCGAGGGGGTACAGGAGGTGGAGTTCGACGGCTCGAACCTTGCCTCAGGTGTCTACTACTATAAGATCAGCGCGCGCGAGGAGGCGACCGGCCACATTGAGTTCACTGCCGCGAGGAAAATGATACTTGTGAAATAGCATCCCTCCCCCCGGCCGGGGGGCGTCATTTTACCGTTTGGCAAACCAGCGCCTGCATCGGTATGGCGATGTCTTTTTCACCGAACGCCGAAATGAGTTCCAGCCGCAGTTTCTCCTTGAAGTCCCGCTGCTCCCCCTCGGGTTTCTCCTGCAAAAAGTCGGAGGAGAGCGAACCCGTCACGAACGCGTTGACGATATCCTCCACGGCCTTGTATCGCGCTTCTTTCCGGACCGTTTCAATCGCAAAGCTCCCGAACCCTGCCGCCCGGAGCAACCGTTCGATTTCGACCCTGTCGTGAAAGGAATGAGGCAGTTTCAGCTTTACCGGAACTTCTCCGAAACAATTCTCCAGGACACGCAGGATCAGGAACGACCTCGGATTGGATTCATAGGAATCCCAGACGTTGAACACGAATGTCCCGCCTCCCTCCAACACCCTGGAGACCTCCCTGAACGCTTTCAGCTTATCCTCGAAAAACATCACGCCGTACTGACAGATCACGTGGTCAAACCGGGCATCGGCGAACGGCAACTGCTGGGCGTCTGCGACTTGCCAGTTGACGTCGGGGCCGGTGACGATCGATTTCGCGACGTTCATCATGTCTTCGCTGATATCGGTCGCGCAGAGCGTCCCGCCGGGCGGGATCATCGGCGCCAGATGGCGCGTGACCCTGCCGGTGCCGCACGCCAGCTCCAGGACGTTTCGCAAATGCTCGTTCTTGAGCCGGTCTCTCAGGTCGAGCGCGTACGGCTCGAGAACGGGTTCGCCCGAATATTTCTCGTAATTGGCGGGGCCGGCTCCCTTGAATAAAATCGGTGACGGCATATGCGGATGTAAATCATGGAAGGGAAAACTGAGTGAGCCCGGTTGGTCTCGAACCAACGGCCCTCTGCTTAAAAGGCAGATGCTCTACCCCTGAGCTACGGGCTCGAATGAAAACTGAGGGATTTATCCGTTCGTTTTCGGATTTCCTCCCTATTCTACTCTCTCAATGGCAACCATTTCGGCAACCACTCACAAAAATTAGAAACGCCAAGTGAGCAGGCTTCCACACCCTAACGCTTGACGTTTCCACTCTTGCGAGTGCAAAATGATTTTAATTATGTGGAAGATGCTCATTAAGTCAGCGGCAATATACGAAAGTCCGGATGCGAATACAAGACCGCTGCTGCATGTAGGCTCTCGGTCAGACGGTCACGTCGAATGAACGCAAACCAAATCACTGCTCCCGCCGAGCGCACCTCCTCCTCTGGCGCGTCGGGGCCGACACAGGATAATTATTTCAGGTCTGCACATTCCTGAACCCAAATTCGGCCCCCGCCGCCTGTATTTCGGTAACACTCTCGCCGCAAAGTCCAAAAATGTGATTCATCTCACCCGGCGGAAGCGGTTTTGCAGTTATTAGAGGTTTGGAAATGTAGGATTTCAAGGCGTCCCTGAAAAGTATAACTATCTCTCTTGCAGAATCAGACGGATATGGGCGGCATTTACCCTGACTCACGCACACACCACACCCTTTTTCCCATCCATGCTTTCAGTTAAGTAGCCTAAGTAGTTCCTCGCCGCACTGAGACCATCGGCGAAGCATGTCATAAACTTCTTGCATCTGGTCTGGGCTCACTTCACCTTCAACATACCTCCGGTATACCGCATCGCTCACTCGTTCGCTTACGACTAGAATGGCGTCTTCCAATTCCGCCTTACACGCCTCCGCTTCAGTCACGTCGCAATTCCAGTCCCAAATCGTTATCAATGGTTATCTTGGTTATCATTGTTATCTATTTTCAGGAAAGTCTGGTCTTTACCCCGTTGTTGAGACAGTTTCCGGTATAGCTAAGGTGGATATTTTGTTGTGAAAATGTGCTTCGATCTCCTCGGGTGTTCTGTAGCCGATGGAGGAGTGAAGCCGTTTTTTGTTGTAGACGATCTCGATAA
>DATDFQ010000051.1 GCA_036522515.1 Bacteroidota bacterium | reverse complement strand
TTCGGGCCTCGTGGGAACGACGGTCCCCATGATTTCAAAACGTCTCGGCTTCGACCCCGCTCTCACGGCGGGACCGTTCGAGACCGCGTTCCAGGACGTCGTCGGGATCAGCATCTTCCTGACGCTTGCGACGTTGATGCTTCCCTGGATCGGATGAGGCAGCGCCCGTGGAACTGAAGTTGGCCTCCTATGCGCGGTCGGTCTCGGCCGTCGATCTGCTCAACATCATCTTCATTGCGCTGATTTCGATCATCTCCATCATCTACGTGCCGGGAGCGGCACTCTGGCATGTCATCGCCCCCATCAATCTCGGGTTGTGTCTGGCCATTCTTTTTCTCGGGGTTGCCTCCACCCAGCCCCGCCTGCGCATTCTCCGATTTCTGCATGACTGGTATCCCGTCGCCCTCATTTTCCTGCTCTTCAAGGAAGTCTACCTCATCATGCAATCCGGCAGGGGGGACATCGATCAGTCGCTGATCGCGATCGATCATTGGCTATTCGGCGTGAACCCGACGGTCTGGCTCACCCGATTTTCCGCCCCGGTCCTGACTGAAATCCTTCAACTCGCATATGTGAGCTACTATCTGTTGATGATAACGCTCGCGGTTGAGCTGCACTTGCGGGGGGACCTCGAAAGGTTTTCTTTCGTCATGTTCACCGTAACGTATGGGTTCTTCCTCTCGTATTTCGGGTATATGTTGTTCCCTGCGGTCGGCCCGCGCCTGACGCTGCATACGTTCGGCTCCATCAATAAAGAATTGCCGGGATTGTATTTCACCGATGCGCTCCGGTCATTCCTGAATTCGGGCGAATCGATCCCGAATGACGTCCCGAACCCGATCGCTGTGGCACAGCGCGACGCCTTCCCGAGCGGGCACACGCAGATGACGCTTATCATCCTCTACTTCGCGCACCTGTACCGGGTCAAGTCACGGTATGTGCTCTACGTGGTGGGAACGCTTCTGATTATCAGCACGGTCTATCTGCGGTACCACTATGTGGTGGATCTGATCGGCGGGGTGTTGTTCATGGCGTTCACGGTCTGGACGGCACCGAAGCTTTTCGCATGGCTGAAAAGTTGGAGTGTAGGCACGGAGAGAGTAAATCTTCACCTCGAAGAGAGCGCCCCGGCGTCGCCGGAGTGAGGTCGTTTACCCTCCCAATGTCATCCTGAGGGAGCGAAGCGACCGAAGGATCCCGCAGCCTGAAGGCTGCGGCTACCGATCACCGTAGCGCCTGTTTGATTTGGTAGCCGCGACCTTTAGGTCGCGGGCTGTCAAACGCGGCCTGAAGGCTGCGGCTACCGGGTGGCAAGATCCTTCGCTCCGCTTAGGCTGACAACTCTATCCAGCGTCGCCCGGGCCTCGTCCAACCTCTTGTTCACATCCTGCGCTTCCTGGAGCGGGAACTCCAGCGCCAATTCCTTTCCAAACTGCCTGAGCTGCGCACGCTTCTTCTTGTCGCGCGAGATTTCCTCCATGATCCTCTGGAACGGCGCGGAAGCGTCTCCGTCCTTTTTCGTCGCCGCGTCTCCTGACTTCCCGTAGAACCGTTCGTCCGATGCATCCGGCAGCGTGAGGGTGAGCAGTCCGCCCCGGACGGAGATCTTGGGATAGCCGGCTTTCGAAGCGGCGAGCCGCAATTCCACAAGACGGAATAGATTTTCCACCTCCGCGGGGTATTCGCCGAACCTGTCCCGCAACTCGTCGCGCATCGACCGGAGTTCTTCGGCTTCGGAGGCCCTGTAAAGGCGCCGATAGATGTCGAGCCGCTCGGAATCGGCCTCCACGTAAAAATCCGGTATCAACGCTTCTATATCAGATTCGACCACGGTTTCTGTCGCTCCCACCGCTGCCGGCAAACTCCCCTTATTGAACACATCCTTGAATTCTTCCTGTTTGATTTCCTCCACCGCCTCCCGGACAATCCGCTCGTACATTTCGAACCCCATTTCCATGATGTACCCCGATTGCTCCCCGCCGAGAAGATTTCCGGCGCCGCGGATTTCGAGGTCGCGCATCGCGAGGTTGAACCCGGCGCCAAGCTCGGTGAACTCCTCGATGGCTTGCAACCTCCGGAAGGTCGGCCTCGGAAGAATGCTGAGGGGCGGAGTCAGAAGGAACGCGTATGCCTGTACGTTGGAACGCCCGACCCTCCCCCGGAGCTGGTAGAGCTCCGCCAGCCCGAATCTGTCGGCTCGATTCACGATGATGGTATTTACGTTTGGAATATCGAGCCCCGATTCGATGATCTTCGTACAGACCAGAACGTCATACTTCTTCTCGAGAAAATCGAGCATCGCCTTCTCGAGTTGGTGACCGGCCATCTGGCCATGGGCGATATGAAGCCGGGCCTCCGGCACGTGGGCACGGACCTGATCTGCGATCGCCTCTATATTATTCACCCGGTCGTGCACAAAATAGACCTGTCCGCCGCGGTGAATCTCCCCGAGGATCGCCTCCCTGATCACGGCCCAGTGCACCTGCCGGCCTGATGAATCGGCGGCAATGATTTCCGTGCTGATGGGAAGCCGGTTTCTCGGAGGGGTTGCGATGAGCGAGAGATCGCGCGCTCCGATCAGCGAAAAGTGAAGCGTGCGCGGGATCGGCGTCGCCGTGAGCGTCAGCGTATCGACCGTCGCCTTGACCTTGCGCAGCTTTTCCTTCGCCGCAACGCCGAACCGGTGTTCCTCGTCGATGATCAACAGCCCAAGGTCCTTGAACGCGATGTCGGCTGATAGCAGCCTGTGCGTTCCGATGAGGATGTCCACCGCTCCCTTCGCCAGGTCCCCAAGAATCTTTTTTTGATCCTTCACCGACTTGAAGCGCGTGATATTTTCGACCCGTGTCGTATAGCGGGTGAGCCTGTCCCGGAACGTGTTATAGTGCTGCAGCGCGAGGATCGTCGTAGGAACGAGCAGCGCGACCTGCTTTCCGTCCATCACCGCCTTGAACGCGGCACGCACGGCTACCTCTGTTTTACCGAACCCCACATCACCGCAGATCAGCCTGTCCATCGGCGCGGAGCTTTCCATGTCCGTCTTGACCTCGAGAGTCGCGCGCGCCTGGTCGGCGGTGTCTTCGTACATGAAGGACGCCTCGAGCTCCTTTTGCCAGTGCGTGTCGGGTGAAAACGCGTATCCCTTCTCATGTTTCCGGCGGGCGTACAAACCGATCAGATCGCGCGCGATGTCCTTGATGCGCCGTTTCGCCCGCGCCTTCGCGCGTTCCCAATCTCCCCCGCCGAGCTTGCTCAGGGGCGGGATGTGCCCTTCCTGAGAAGAGTACTTTTGCACCCGGTTGATGAAATTGAGGTTCACATAGAGCACGTCTTTTTCAAGGAAGAGGAGTTTCATCACCTCCTGCTCTGCGCCGCCGACTTTGATCTTCGATAACCCGGCGAACGAACCGATCCCGTGATCCGTGTGGACGACGAAGTCGCCGCGCTTGAGCTGGTGGAGCTCTTTCTGAGAGAACCCCTTATATCGCCGCCGCTTCGGCGGACCGCGCCGCTTGATCCTCCCAAAGATTTCGTGCTCCGTGAAGAATGCCAGCTTCGACGAGGGGTAGATAAAGCCGGAGTGGACGGTCTCGGGAAGTATCGTAAAGGCCGGAGGAGGCATCTCACCGGTTCCGGCCCCGGGCTCCGGGATCTCTTCGGCGGATTTCCCGTCTTCCGGCGCAGTCAGGGTCTCTTCGATGAGCTCCCGGAGGCGGGTCGCTTCAGATTTCGTATCGCACGCGAGAGCGATCTTATACTCTTGCCGGCTCAGGTTTCCGAGTTCGGCGATGAGCCTCTGGATACTCCCGTTGAACGCAGGCTGAAGCGAAGAACCGAAATCGATCGGATCCGGGGCTTCAGGTTGCAGCAGGGGACCGGCATCTGGTGTCTCAGGTTGATTGCTTAGTGTCAGAGACGCGGCTGATGCATGCCGGAATTGGGAATGGATGATCGCCGGAAAATTTCCGGCCAACTTGACGAACTCTTCGTAACTGAAAATATCTTCCGCGCCTTCTTTCACCAGCTCGGAGATTTCACTTTCGATCAAAGCGGGTTCGTCAAGTATGACCACTGCGCCCTGGGTGACATGGTCGAAGAGAGTCGCCCGCATCGAATTGCCCGTCTCTGCCGCATCCCGCTCGAGCGCCGGCACGAGCGCGGTGCTTTTCAGTTCGCGGATGGACCGCTGCGAAAGGAGGTCGAATTCCCGGATCGACTCAACGCTATCCCCCCAGAACTCGAGGCGGATGGGATGGTCTCCGACGTAGGGAAAGACGTCGATGATGCCTCCGCGGACCGCGAAATCGCCATACCCCTCCACGAAATCTTTCTTCTCGAAACCCAAATCCGAGAGACGGTCGATCAGAGACTGAAAACCATACTGGTCGTTTTTCTTAAGCTCGAGGATAGTCCTCCTGAAGTCGGTCCGGGCCGGGACTTTTTGAACCACCGAGGAGGGTGATGCGACGATGATGAGGCGGGATGATGCCGCGAGGGATTGGAGGGTCTCGATCTGCGCGACGGAGGAAGTCAGATCGAGAGATTGCCCGGTGTGATGGGGGCGCTTTCCGAAGAACCGGACGTTCGCCTCTCCCGCCAGCAGACCGCAGTCGTCCCGCAGCATTTCCGCCCTCTCCTCGTCGCGCGCTACCACGACGAGTTGTCCCTTCATCTTTTCGAAGGTAAACGCCGCGACGAACGCGAGAAGGGAGCCCGAGACCCCGCGGAGGTTCAACGGGCTGGCCGGGGAAATCCCCTTCAAGGCAGAGGAAAGCTCGGTGAATTTCGCCGACTGAAATAGTAGTTTTTTGATTTCCTGCATCGGATTGGCCGGAATGAAAACACTTCACCCCTACGATCGCACCTCGTGTGGACCGTAAGGGTCTATGAATAGTACACAACTCAGACGGACTTTGCAAACGCCAACAGGGTCCGGGTGGCGGTTGTCATCCTGAGGGAGCGTAGCGACCGAAGGATCTCGTCTTTCCGACCTGCAAGATCCTTCGCTTCGCTCAGGATGACAGAATAAGTTCGGTTCGACATCAGAATCAAGATGCTGACCTGGAGCATGTCAGCATGACGAGCTGGGGAGGTTGGCCGCCAAATTGAGCCGCGACTAATGCCCGGGTTCGCTCTCTACCAGCTCACCAGAAAACGATCGCCTGACGTTCGCAACGGACTGAAGAAAAGGAACTGAGGAGCGCGAACAGGAACTCCCGTTGTACGGGTTCCGGCCCGAAATCATCCCGCGTGATTCTTCCCTTTAGCCAGAGGGTGGAACAGAATTCCCAAATCGCACCCGCTGTAATCCAGCGTCTCTTCTTATCATTGTTCCAATTGAATCCAAGACCCCATCGCCCCCAGTCACTGATGGCTACCTCAGTTGGACCCGGAGTTCCGTCAAAAGACTCGATCATCAACTTCTTCCCTTCGGATAGATTAACCTCGTCAAAAACCCGATGCGTGAAGTTTATGAAATCGGGGGATCGTTTTAGGCGAGCGGGGTCGTACCCGATGGCGGAGAGAATTGAAGTGTCGGTATTCTGTCCCGCACCGCAACCGAGAACCTTCACGGTGCCCTCGTCCGGAACCACATGAATCCCGATAAGCTCTGAGAGCTCGCGTGTTTTCGGCGTAACCTTATGGAAACTAAAGATGATTCCTGATTTAAACCCCTCATCGTCCAGCCAGAAACGAAACCGCAGCAGTTCATCGGCAGTAGAATCTCCAAAATCGGGTGACCGGCTGAAACGACAGCCGAGGAGTTTTTCCCCGGCCTCAATCGCGAAATTCATTTCCCACGTTCCATCCGGCGCGAGCGGTACCATACGTTCAGATGTCCGTTCCAGGGCGTCATCCATGATTTGATGCAGCATAGACCAGGGAAGGAATTTCCACTCCCCGGAGGACAAACTTGCGGGCAGGTCCGGGATCGGCTGATCACAAGGAGCGCGCGAACTTTCCTTCAAGACGCGTGCAATGGTTTGTGCCAGGTCGTCCACATCGTAGGGTTTGGAAACGAAATCGTCAGCGCCGAGACGCTTCGACTCGATTGCGTTGCGAAGGTCGGCGAACCCCGTGAGAAAGATGAACGGAATGCCGGATGTAAGGGGATTTGCCTTTAACCACCTGAGGAATTGAAAACCGTCCATCCCCGGCGACTTGATATCCGAAATGATGAGATCCGGCCTGTTGGCGATGATCCAATCGTATGCTTCTGCCTTCGATTCAAGTTCGTGTGCGGCATAACCGCGCCCCTCCAGCTCCTTGGTCAGACATTCCCGCAGGAGGGGCTCATCATCGATAACGATTACTTTCTTCCTGGGGGTTTTCAAAATCGAATTCAAGAATCTCCCTACGGAACCTCCGTCAAGCGCCATGATCACACCTCTCCATTCAGGTTCAGAATCATTTCTATGGTGCGCAAAGCGACAAAG
>DATDFQ010000050.1 GCA_036522515.1 Bacteroidota bacterium | reverse complement strand
CCCCTCGAGGACCATGAGGGCTTCGGCCTGCGATCCGACCATCTTCAGCATCGTGTGGAGCGAGGCATGAAGTTCGCCGCGCTGAATCCCCTCGCGCGCCTCTTCGATCGCCCGGCCGAGCCGTTCAAACCCGGTGCGCTTCGTGGCGACCATCGGATGGACTTCGACTCCGAGGAAACGCGAGAGCTTTTCGATGTCGAGCGAGATCTCGTGCTTTTCCACCTCGTCCATCAGGTTGAGGAGGACGACGACCTTTTTTCCCATGTCGATGAGCTGCTGCGTCAGAAAGAGATCGCGCTCCAGGTGTGTGGCGTCGACGACGTTGAGCACGATATCGGCTTCGAGGATGACGTCGCGCGCCACACGCTCCTCGTCATTGAACGAGGACACGCCGTACACTCCCGGCGTATCGTACACGTCATACCCGCCGTGCGTCCCCTTGATGATCTCCACCGTCGTCCCCGGATAATTCGAGACTTCCACGTTCATCCCGCTCAGCTCGTTGAAGATGATCGACTTTCCCACGTTCGGGTTCCCCGCAAGAACCACCTTCGGCTTCTCGAGCTCCTGTTCGAGAAAGGAAAGCCCGGCATGCCGGTGTTTTTCAAAATGATCCAGGGAACCCCTGTTCCGGTCTTCAGGCATCGGCGAGTTCCTCGTCGTAAATGACGGCCACCAGAATCTGCCTCGAGAGTTGATGCCCGACGGCGATCTGCTGCCGGTTCTTCTGGAGTACGACGGTTCCGCCCGGCAGCCGCTCGATGAGGAGAATCCTCTCTCCCTCCCCGATGCCCAGACGGATGAACTGCGCCCTGACATCCCCCGCTGGTAAGGACATGATCCTGATCCATCCCCCGACCGGGGTTGAATAAAGTGACGTGGTAGATCCCTGCACGATGATGCCTTCGCCTTTGTTCATTCTTAATCCCGGACGCCGTTGATGGCGCCCGGTGACTAGTCTAAGACAATCGGCGTGCCAGAAATCATACGGAAAAGGGTGAAATGGGGGGTCAATTTGGACTGATTCTAAACTGAACCAAGCCCGCTTTCTCAAAGGTTAGAAACTCCGGGGGCGGCTATTTCAGACTTGAGAGGGCCTGGATCAGGCTTTGCAGGCCGGGACGGTCCTCACCCAGCAACCGAAATGCTTCAATTCCTCCATCCGGCACGACCAGACAAGCTCCCCGTTCCAGAGGGTCATGTCGGGACAGCCGTCGCACATGTTCTGGTATCCGTTTTCCAGGAAGTCAACAGGCTGGATGATCATGACCGATTGGTAGTGGAGTCCAGCCGCGAGACGGAGCGGATTGCGAAGAGCGGCGGAAGCGTACCTGCCGGCGATCTTCCGGACCTGGCGGTCGAACGCCGCGAGGAGCATCATCGAACGGCCCTTCCTGGTGAGGGAAGGCTTTTCATACGCCAGGTAACGGCCCGTTCCGAGATGATGCATCGTCTGCATGATCTCCATAAATTTCGGCCCGACGTAGCCGTAGATTTTCTCTTTGGAGCCGATCCGGCCCGTCAGGAGCCACTTGAACGAGTCGGCCTTTTCAGTGCCGTTCAAATACGCGCAGGGAGTGAACTCCGGGAACCGTTTCCGGATCTCGCCGACGACATGGGTCGATTTCAGATCGATCGTCCTCTCCCGCGTCTCCCCGTAGGCCAGGGCGCTCATGTCGATTTTCTTCCCGCCGGCGTACCAGTCGAACGGGAGCTGCGGCACAGCGGCCCGGTACAGGATAAAGACCATCACGTTCACGATATCGATGTGTTTCGCGGCCCACTCCACGAGGTCCGGGACGGAGTGGAGCGTGTCGTCATAGACAGTCGAATTGAATGAGCAGGACATCCCTCCGGTTTCCGCGACCATCTCCGCATACTCGAGGCGCAGGGCGTTCATCTCCACCTCGCTCTTGTTCTTCCAGTGGGGCCTTCCCTGTTTGCTGTCGACATGGAAGGTAAATCCGTACGCGCCGGCTGACTTCAGCGCCCGAAGGAGCTCCGGCGTCAGTTTTCCGCCGTTGGTGTTGATCACGGGCTTGATCCCTTTCTTCGCGATCAGCCTCACAATCTCCACAATCTCCGGATGCATGAGCGGGTCCCCTCCCGCGACGGAAATGCCGTCCACATTTCGCAGCCGCACGAATGCCTCGATTTCCTGTTCCACCACATGAAGCGGCTTATGGCTCCCGGCGACATTTTCCCGGTAGCATCCGTCGCACTGAAGGTTGCAGGCGGAGGTCGGCTCCAGCCAGGAGATCGCGTTGTCGGGAAGCGTCCACGGGAGGCGGTAGAGGGTCCTGTGATCGATCCGGGCGTCCGTCATATCGCCTCTTCCTCAAATTCGGAGAGCGCGACCCTTGTCTCCGCGCAGCTCTGCGACCGGGCGCGAAGATCGTCCAGCAGACCGGACCGTTCCCAGATCCCCTTGAAATCATACCCGTTCGACCGGAGGTCGTCGCTGCCGGCGGAAAGATTTTTGCAAATCTGCACGTTTCCCTCCGGGGTGATGAAGGCATACGTCTTGCCCCCCACGCAGGAATGGCACCACTGAACGGGGAGTGCGGATGCCGCCCCCGGGCCGTTGCCGGATTCGACCTCAGGTTCGTCGCGCCGCGAGTACCTGATGCACTGCGGGGAGAAGAGCATTCCGCGCGGACTCGACAGCTTGATCGTGGCGATCGATTGGATGATCTTATCCGACCGCTCCCCC